>JBHHYG010000216.1:0-6436 GCA_046757445.1 Acidobacteriota bacterium | reverse complement strand
CCATCGACCCCTATCCCGGCCAGACTTTCCCCGGCGAGGTGGTAAGAGTGGCCCCCTACGTGCTGGACATCGAGAGCCAGAACCGCACTGTCGAGATCGAGGTGGAGCTGGACGACGACGCCTTCGCTTCGACGTTGTTGCCGGGCACCTCGGCCGATGTCGAGGTGATTCTCAACGTTCTCCCCGATGTCCTCCGCATTCCCACTCCGACGCTGCTAGAGGGCAACGCCGTGCTGTTACTAGAAGATGGACTACTGGTCGAGCGTCCGGTCGAGGTCGGCCTGAGAAACTGGGATTACACCGAGGTCACCTCAGGGCTGGCGGCAGGCGATCGCGTCGTCAGCTCCCTCGACCGGCCCGAGGTACAGGCCGGGGCTCACGCCGTCTCCAGTGCTGAGGAGGCGGGCTGAGCCTTGATACAGCTGCGGGGTATCTGCCGTACCTTCGACGTCGGGGGGCGACCGGTCCACGCCCTCGTTGACATCGACGAGCAGATCGGCAGCGGCGAGCATGTCACCGTCATGGGTTCATCGGGTTCCGGCAAGTCGACGCTGCTGCATATCATCGGTTGCCTCGACCGGCCTACCGCCGGCTCCTATCGGCTCGAAGGGCAGGAAGTAGCGGATCTCGATGAGCTCGCCCTCTCCGAGATCCGGCGCCACATGATCGGCTTCGTCTTCCAGTCCTACCATCTGGTGCCACGCCTCGATGCCGCCGCCAACGTCGAGCTGCCGATGCTGTTTGCGGGCATTCCTCGAGCCGAGAGACGGCGACGGGTCGCGGCGGCCCTGGAGGCCGTGGACATGGCCGATCGTGCCGACCATCGCCCCGACCAGCTCTCCGGCGGTGAGCGCCAGCGTGTGGCCATCGCCAGAGCAACGGTGATGGGCCCGCGCATCCTCCTCGCCGACGAGCCGACCGGCAACCTCGACAGCGAATCCGGGCAGCAGGTGCTCAAGCTGCTCGATCGCATGAACGCCGAAGGCTTGACGCTCGTGGTGGTTACCCACAACCCCGACGTCGGCCGGCACGCCGACCGCATCATCACCTTGCTCGACGGCAGCGTCGTGCGGCGCACGGCCGGCAAGGACCTGCAGCCGGGAGATCTCCTCCGGCCGCAAGCCGGGGCGGCACCGTGAAGTTCTCGGATCTGCTCGGATTCGCCCTGCGAGCACTCACCGGGCGTCGCCTGCGCACCGGTCTGAGCATGCTGGGCGTGGCCATCGGGGTGGCGGCGGTGATCATGCTCACCGCCCTCGGAGAAGGCGCACGCCGTTACGTTATCGATCAATTCTCCTCCCTGGGAACCAACCTCCTCATCGTCATCCCCGGCAGGTCCGAGACGACCGGGTCGATCCCGGGACTCGGGGGAGTGCCCAACGACCTCACCCTCGAGGACGCTGAGGTGCTGCGACGCCAGGTTCGACAGGCCAACAGGGTGGCACCGGTGTCGATGGGAACCGAGAACGTCTCCTTCGGCGAGCGCAGCCGGCAAGTTGCGGTTCTCGGCTCCACCCACGAGCTGCTCGAGGTGCGGCAGTTGCAGATGGGCAGGGGTCGATTCCTGCCGGCCGGCGACTGGGACCGCGGCTCCCCGGTTGCCGTCCTCGGCACGGCCGTGGCACAGGAGCTGTTTGCCGGCCAGAACCCTATAGGGCAGGTCGTGCGCATCGGCGACTGGCGCATGCGGGTGATCGGGGTGCTGGGCGAGCAGGGGGTGCGGATGGGGATCGACATGGACGAGATCGCCATGGTCCCGGTGGCCACGGGAATGCGCATGTTCAATCGCACCTCGCTGTTCCGCATTCTTCTGAAACTGAATGCCGCCAGCGACCTCGATGCGGGCGAGCGCAGGGTGCGCGAGATCCTCATCGACCGACACGGCGAGGAGGACGTCACGCTCATCACCCAGGACGCGGTGGTGTCGACCTTTTCATCGATTCTGGGGGTGTTGACCATGGCCCTGGGGGGCATCGCCGGCATCTCGCTGTCGGTGGCCGGCATCGGCATCATGAACGTCATGCTGGTGTCGGTCTCCGAGCGCACCGAGGAGGTCGGCCTGCTGAAGGCCGTGGGCGTGCGCCGCGGCCAGATCCTGGCGGTGTTCCTCACCGAGGCGGTGTTGCTCTCCTCAGCAGGCGGCCTGCTGGGGTTGGCCGCAGGTTGGGCGGCCGTGCGGCTGCTGGTGCAGATCTACCCTGTGGTGCCGGCCAGCCCGCCGGCCTGGGCGGTGGCGGCGGCCTTGGCCGTCTCAATCGGGGTCGGGGTGCTCTTCGGCGTGCTGCCGGCACGCCGCGCCACCCGCCTCGACCCGGTGGCCGCCCTGGTCAGGAGATGAGCGCGCAAGCGGCCCGCACCGGGCGGAGAAGATACGGAGGCTCCGGGAAATGATGCTGCGAAGCCGCGATCTCGTTTCTCTGGCCTTTGGAGCGCTTTCCAGCTACCGGCTCCGCTCCGCCTTGTCGATGCTCGGCATCGGCATCGGCATCGCCGCAGTGATTCTTCTGACCTCGATCGGTGAAGGCACGCGCCGCTACGTGCTCGAACAGTTCACCCAGTTCGGCACCAACATCCTGAGCATCAACCCCGGCAAGACCCAAACCCTCGGCATCCCCGGCGTGCTGGGCGGCACCACCCACAAGTTGACCATCGACGACGCCGAGGCGATACGGCGCGTCGAGGGCGTCGAGGATCTGGTGCCGATGGCCATGGGACAGGCACGGGTGGAGGCGGAAGGACGAGGCCGCAGCGTTCCCATCTATGGGACGACGTCTTCGCTGCCCCGGGTGCTCAAGTTCGAGGTCCGGCAGGGGTCCTTCCTGCCTCACGGCGACCCCCGCCGCGGGGCAGCCGTTGCGGTGCTCGGCCCCACCCTCAAGCGCGAGCTGTTCGGTGACAGCAACCCGCTGGGCCGCTTCGTCCGCATTGCCGGCACGCGGCTGCGGGTCATCGGAGTGATGACGCCAAAGGGACAGATGCTGGGTTTCGACATCGACGACGCTGCCTATGTGCCGGTCAGCACGGCGATGAAGATCTTCAACCTCGACGAGCTCTTCGAGATCGACGTTCTTTTCTCGCACGCCAACCTCACCGACCAGGTCGCTGACGCGGTCCGCCGCCTGCTGACCGCGCGCCACAGTCGCACCGAGGACTTCACCATCACCAAACAGACGGACATGCTCGCGGTCTTCGGCAATGTCATGAACGTCATCACCATCGCCGTCGGCGCCATCGCCGGCATCTCCCTGCTGGTCGGCGCCATCGGTATCCTCACCATCATGTGGATCGCGGTCGGTGAGCGCACCCAGGAGATCGGCCTGCTGCGGGCCCTGGGTGCGACGCCGGCACAGGTCCACCTGGTGTTCCTCGCCGAGGCCGCTGCGCTGTCGACGGTAGGGGGCGCCGCCGGCCTGGCCACTGGCATCGGGCTGGCGGCGCTGCTGCGGAGCTGGCTGCCGGGATTGCCCGTGCACGTCCCTGCCGAATTCGCTGTCGCCGCCCTCGTCGTCAGCTTGATTACCGGCTTGGCCTCGGGGATCCTACCGGCCAGGCGCGCCGCAGCCCTCGACCCGATCGAGGCGCTACGAGCCGAATAACCAGGAACCTGGATGATGAAGCAGACCGATATCGTCGCCCGTTGCATCTGTTGTGAGTTCGAGATCGATGCCGATGTCGTACCGCTGGACGGCTGCCCTCGCTGCCGCGACCGAGGACTCGGCTGCAACCTTTCCTTGCAGGTACCTGCGGCACCCGGCTCGCCCCTGAGCCAGGAGCAAAGCCCGGCGGGATCTACCGGGCTCGAGAGTCGAGGCATCTGGCGCTTCGCCCCGCGCCTACCGGTGGTGCCTGCCGAGAAACGTCTCACCCTGGGTGAGGGCAACACGGCGCTGGTGGAGCTGGAGCGGCTGCCCGACAGACCTGCGGGGGTACGGCTGTGGGCCAAGGACGAGAGCCGCAACCCTACCCTCAGTTTCAAAGATCGCTTCATGGCAGCGGCGACGAGCCGGGCGTGCCACCTGGGGGCGGAGGTGGTGGTTGCCACCTCGACCGGCAACGGCGGCACCTCTGCCGCCGCCTATGCGGCGCGAGCCGGTCTCGGCTGTGTGGTTCTGGTGTCGCCGCAGCTACCGCAGCCTCCTCGTCGTTACATCAGCTCGTTGGGTGGCGTGCTGATCGCGGTGACCGGGGCCGAGGCCAGGTACAGCTTGATGCGCACCGCCGTCGAGGAGTGGGGCTGGTACCCGTTGACCAACTTCGCGGTGCCGGCCAACGGCAGCAACCTGTTCGGAATCGCCGGCTACAAGACCATCGCCTACGAGATCCACCAGCAGCTCGGCGCCGTCCCCGATTGGGTCGTCGTACCCCTGTCCATGGGAGATGGACTGTACGGCATCTGGCAAGGCTTCGCCGAGCTGGTCGCGCTCGGCCTCACCGACGGCGCCCCGAAGATGGTGGCCGTCGAGCCGGCCGCCGCCGCTCCCGTGGCGGCCGCCTTCGGTGCCGGCGAGCGCCAGCTCGAGGCGGTGCAAACCGTCGCCTCGGTGGCCTACAACGTCGGTTCGGCGCGCAGCAGCGAGCAGGCTCTGCCACCGTTACGGGCCTCCGGCGGGCGCGCCCTGGCGATGCCGGAGGAGCATATCCTAGCGCTACAGACCCGGCTCGCGACCCACTGTGGGCTACATGCAGAAGCCTCCTCCGTACTCGCCGTGTGGGGGGCTTGCGAGGTGGCCCAACGAGGGGAGACGGCCGTCGCCGTGGTGACTTCGTCGGGGCTGAAGGATCCCGACCCGGCAGCGCCGATGCCCGAGGAGCTGGAGCCGATCCCAGCCACGCTCGATGCCCTCGAAGCAGCGCTGCCAGAGCACTTCAGCGGTAGTAGCCGGGGCGGACCAGGGGCTTGAAGTTGGGCCGGCGCAGCTCCACCCGCACCTCGTGCCATCTCAGGCCTTTCGGATGCACGCCCTGCGGAGCAGGCAACCGCTTCTTTGCCTTGCCGTACTGCGCCGCGACCGGTGCCGTGCGCGGATAGTAGCCGAGCAAATAAGAGGAGCGCAGCAGCGCGACCACGTTGGTGTAGGACTCTCGCAGCTTGTCTGGACTGAAGCTCTCGATCACCCGTCCGCCGGTTGCCCGCGAAAGCAACGACAGGCGGGCCTTCAGTTTTGGATCCTCGTTGGCGTAGCCCAGAGCCACCGTGAAGACCGGCACGCTCGCTATCCGCGCTACCGCCAAACCCGCATCGAAGCCCGTCTCGCTATTCTCGTCGGCGCCATCACTCAACACCACCAGCGCCCGCCGCCGGACGCTCCCGGGATCGCCGGGGTCAGGGATCGGCAGCGGCGCTCCGCACTTGCCAGCAACGGGCCGGCTCGACTGTTGGGTAACGTCGAAAACAACGGTATCCACCTGATTAGAAAGGGAGCGCCCGCCCTCGGCCGGATGCGAGGTTCTGGGTCCCGCGGCCGGAGGCTTGCCGGATGACGGTAGGTCCGAGGCCTGGGTTGGCGACGCTGCCGGCCGGCCTTGATCGGCTGCCGCCACCTTCTCGTCGGTTGCCCTTGTCGCCAGCTCGTCCACCGCCGTCCGCTCGAGCTCAGCGAGGCCGGCGAGCACGGCATCATAGAGCGAGGTGCCACCGCCGACGGTAATCCGCTGGATATAGCTCCACAGGGTCGGGTCGCCGGCTTTCCCCCAGCGGCCGCGTCCGACGAAGTCGGTGAACGGAAGAACATAGGCGCAGTCGTCGGCCTCCAGCAGGCCGAGGAAAGTGAGGGCGGCCCGGCGCGCTGTCGAGGCCACCGGCGTCATGCTGGTGCTGGAGTCGAGAATCAGGCCGACATCCAGTGGCGCATCCCGCGGCGACAGAAACTGGACGATCTCTTGCGCGACGCCGTCATCGTACACTCTGAAGTCGTCATCGGAGAGCGGCGGCACGTCGCCATCCTTGGTGTTGATGACGGCCACGTTCAGCAGCACCATGTCGACATCGGCACGGAAGCCCGGCACCTGTTGCTGCGCCGTCGCCGGCACCGACAACGAGCCGGCCATCAACGCCAGGCACACTCCGCCCACGCGGAACCAGCGGCATCCATGCAACCGTCTCGAAGGCGAGCCCAATACGCCTACCACCTGTGTCGGGGATTAGAAGATCAAGCCTACAGAGGACTGTCTCATACTCTACCAGGCGCAGCGCAACTCTATCAGGCTACCCTCGCTGGCAGCGTCCATCAATCTCCGGACGGATGCGTCGTAACAACTGGCACGAGGGGGCGAGCCCGAACTTCTTAACGGCTCGCGGCCCTTGCCACCGCTTACTTCGCAACCCGTCGAGAAGTTCGGGCTCGCCCGCAATTCTCAACGGCTTGCGTCGCGAGGGCGTGGGAAAGGGCACGGGCGCAAGGCGCGTGCCGGGAGGGCTCCGGAGACGTATTTGACA
>JBHHYG010000215.1:0-6465 GCA_046757445.1 Acidobacteriota bacterium | reverse complement strand
CGCGCCCTTTGCCGCGCCCGCAGCAGCAAACCGTTGAGATATGCGGGCTAGCCCGGCAAAGGTGGCGGTGTACCTCCGCTGATGTAAATGCTCGAAAAGGTGCGTTGCGGTCAGGAACGGACGCGGAAGAATCCACTGGGCAGGTAGACGAGGTGGGCTCGGGCGGAATTGAACCACCGACGCAGGGATTTTCAGTCCCTCGCTCTACCGACTGAGCTACGAGCCCACCCACATGAGTTCCGCAGGGCGGGGAGCGGGCCAGCAAGACCGCTGCCGGCACCACACAGTACCCCCTTTTCGAAGGGCGGCTGCAGGGCACCGTTTGGAGAGTAAAAGCTTATAGCCGCTTCCCGGGGTGACGTCAATACAGCGACGCGGGTGCAGCGACTGCTCCAGGTAAAGCCTCCGGCACCCTGGCACCCTTCCTCGGCAACGAAGGCACCGGCGCCGACAGTGTAGGGCCCGCCACAGGTGACACCGCCGTCAGCTATGATACGATCCCGCGTCCGGCGGCGGCGCCTAGTGCGCCAGCGCCGGAGCGAAGCAGAATAGACAGGGGCCCCCAGCAACAGGAGAGAGCGATGGCAGCGCTCAACGAACGGGAACAGTGGGCCACCCGCGTCGGGTTGGTACTGGCCATGGCCGGCAACGCTGTCGGGCTCGGCAACTTCCTGCGCTTCCCCGTGCAGGCCGCCCAGAACGGCGGCGGCGCCTTCATGATCCCCTATTTCATCTCCTTTCTGCTCCTGGGCATTCCGCTCATGTGGGTGGAATGGGCCATCGGCCGCTACGGTGGCCGCTTCAACCACTCCTCCACCCCCGGCATGTTCGACAAGCTATGGAAGAGCCGGGTGAGCAAGTATATCGGTGCCCTGGGCTTGTTCATGCCCCTGACCATCATCGTCTACTACACCTACGTGGAGTCCTGGTCGCTCGGCTACGCCCTGTTCACCGCCGATGGCAGCTACTGGGGCAAGGGCGGCTTCGAGACCATGAAATCGTTCCTGGCCGGCTACCAGGGCATCGAGGCCAACTCCTTCTTCTCCGGCCTCGGCTGGGCCTACGTGCTCTTCATCATCACCCTGGCAATCAACATCTGGATCCTGTCGAAAGGCGTTTCCGGCGGTATCGAGGTGGTGGCCCGCTACGCCTTGCCAGCGCTCTTCATCTTCGCCGGCATCTTGGTGATCCGCGTGCTGACGCTCGGGGCGCCGGACCCAGCGCAACCCGACTTCAGCGTCAACGCCGGCATGGGCTTCGTCTGGAACCCGCAGTTCGACCAGTTGTCGGATCCGAAAATCTGGCTGGCGGCGGCCGGGCAGATTTTTTTCACCCTCAGCCTGGGCATGGGGACCATCCACTGTTACGCCTCATACCTGTCGGACAAGGACGATATCGCGCTGACCGGCCTGGCCACCTCCGCCACCAACGAGTTCGCCGAGGTGGTGCTCGGTGGCACCCTGGCCATCCCGGCGGCGGTCGCCTTCTTCGGCCTGGAAAGAACCCGGCAGCTCGCCCAGAACGCCTACGATCTGGCCTTCGCCGTCATGCCCACCCTCTTCCAGCAAATTCCGCTAGGCCAGCTCTTCGGGGCGCTCTGGTTCGCCCTGCTGTTCATCGCCGGCATCACCTCGTCGCTGGCCATGGGACAACCGCTGATGGCCTTCCTGCAAGAAGAGTTTCACATGACCCGCAACAAGGCGGCGGTGGTCTTGGGGGTGGTCATCTTCGTCCTCTCCCAGCCGGTCATCCTGTTCATGCCGAGCTTCATGAACGAGTTCGACTTCTGGGCCGGTACCTTCGGCCTGGTCATCCTGGCGACCCTGGAGCTGGTCATCTTCGCCTGGATCTTCGGCATCCGGAAAGGCTGGGAAGAGATCACCTTGAGCTCCGACATCAAGGTGCCGCGTGTCTTCCGCTTCATCATCACCTGGGTGACGCCGGGACTGTTGCTGATCATCCTGGCTAGCTACTTTTACCAGACGCTGCCGGGAGTGCTGGCCATGAACGGGGTCAGCGAAGACCAGGTGCCCTATGTGCTGACGGCGCGCCTGCTGATGGTGGCGATGTTCATCGGCCTCTGCGGGCTCGTCTACTGGGCCTGGAAACGCAACGGCCAGATGAGCGCCGAGGCCGGCTCATGAGAGTGGCTTGACCGTGCCGATCGCTGAGGAGAGCATGAAGAAATGACGACCTCAGGTTGGCTCTTCCTGGTAGCCGCCTGGGCGGTGATCCTGGGGCTGGTGGGATTCTGCTACCGCATCATCCTCGGCGGCCCGAAGGAAAACACCTAGCCGATCCGCGCTTGCGGCAGCAGGGCGACGAGGATTGCGGGCTAGACTTTGGCTGTTGCCCGCCGCTTGTTGCCGGCCGGTACGGGCTTGGCGGCCGCGCCCTCCGGGCCGGCCGGGGCTTCTCCTGCAGCCACAGATTGCCCATCATCGGGGATCAGCCCATAGGCTCGCCGCAGCTTGTTCTCGATCTCGCTGGCGATGTCGGGGTTCTCCTCGAGAAAACGCCTGGCGTTCTCGCGTCCCTGGCCCAACCTCTCGCCAGCCATCGAGTACCAAGCACCCGACCTCTGCACGATGCCTTCGGCCTCGCCCATGTCGAGCAGCTCACCCTCTCGGGAGATTCCCTTGCCGTAGATGATCTCGAACTCGGCCATGCGGAAGGGCGCGGCAACCTTGTTCTTGACCACCTTGGCGCGTGTCCGGTTACCGACGATCTTGTCACCTTCCTTGATCGAGCCGATACGGCGGATGTCGATACGCACCGAAGAATAGAACTTCAGTGCCCTACCACCGGGCGTGGTCTCGGGATTGCCGAACATGACGCCGATCTTTTCTCGAACCTGATTGATGAAGACCAGGCAGGTGCGGGACTTTGACACTACATGGGTGAGCTTACGCAATGCTTTCGACATCAAGCGCGCTTGTAGCCCCGGCTGTTGATCCCCCATCTCGCCCTCGATCTCGGCCCGTGGCACCAGGGCGGCCACGGAGTCGATCACCAGGACGTCGACGGCACTGCTGCGAACCAGCGTCTCGGCGATCTCCAACGCCTGCTCGCCAGAATCGGGCTGCGACACCAGCAGGTCGTCGAGGTTGACTCCCAGGGCTTTGGAGTACTCGGGGTCGACAGCGTGCTCGGCGTCGATAAAGCCGCAGATGCCGCCCCGATGCTGGGCTTCGGCGACGATATGAAAGGCCAGTGTGGTCTTTCCCGAGGACTCGGGCCCGTAGATCTCGATGACGCGGCCGCGTGGCACGCCACCCACGCCAATAGCGATGTCAAGTCCGATCGAGCCGGTGGGTATACTTGGAACATCGGCGGCCCTTTGGGAGCCCAGGCGCATGATCGCTCCCTTCCCATGCTGGCGCTCGATCTGAGCGATCGCCAGGTCTGCCGCCTTGAGTTTCTCCTTGTCTTGCTTCGTAATCTCGGTCATCGTCTGCTCCTGGCCGCGCTCCCGTGCATTGATTCCCAGCTGCCGATTCGTATTCCCTGTCCCGCCCGGCGATTGCCTGCGCCCACTTTATAACAGCTTACGGCAGAACCTGCCGGCGTCCGACACAACCACTCCCGGCGCCTCTGCGGGGCCCTTACGCAACCTGATTAGACGGCCGTGGCGATGCCGCCACACCAGGGGAAACACCGCTTCTGCGACAGTCGGTAACGAGGTGAAGGGTCGTCGCCGAAGAGGGTCTCAACTCGAGGAGTCAGGCGCCAGGTAGAAATCGTATACCAACAATCCAAGCTCGCGGGTGTCCTCGGAATCAGGGTACAGCTCACCCGGCACGAACGTCTTGTCCACCGACAGGGTCACCTCCACCCAATCGTCGTCGCCCAGGGCCGCCCGCGGCACCGGGATGCGCTTCAGAAACGGGGCCGGCTCGGTGATCTCGAGCGCGGTGAGCTCCCGGCCACCAAAGAGGATGGTGACCTTCTGCGGACCGCCGACCTCATCGATCGGGCTGTGGGCACGCAGGTGCAGGATCGCCGGGCCGCGAGGATTGCCGAAGGCCACGGTCCCGGATCTCTCCATCCAGATCCAGCTTTCGGTGGGAGAGGTGGGCGAGACTTCCTTCTCGTGCCAACCCTCGATGTTGACCGGCAAACCGGCAACTTGATCGGTGCGCACGTACATCCGATGGACGGACGGCCGCTCATTCCACTCACCGCCCGACTTGACGGCGATCTTCGAGTTCTCCGCCTCCTGGTAGAGGCCGACGTAGAGCTCGATATACTCCGGCTGCACCGAGCTGGGCGGATAGATCCAGCGCTTGTAGGTTACCGGCTCGCCGGCTCGCCACTGGCTGGTAGGAAGCGGCGGATAATGATCATCCTGCATGAAAATCGTGCCGTCGGGTTCGGCAAGGTGAACGAAAACCTTGTAATCGTCGGCGGGAGGTGTGAAGGCTTCGCCCGGTGTCCAACGATAACCGACCTCGAAGGGCTGTCCCACGGGGATGCTGTCGGGCAGGTCCAGGGTCGGCTCCACATCCAGCTTTAGTTCGGGGGGCTCACCACAGCCCAAGGCCAGCGCCGCTACGAGCAACACCATGGCGCTCACCACCGCGGGCTGCCATCCCCGCCTGGGCGCGGGTCCAATTTCGCACTTCTGTCGAACCATCAAACTTCTCCGATCGCTCCTGACCAACCTCCGGCAACGACGTCTTTTCGGACCGCCGACGTGAGGCGCAGTCTACTGCGGGCATGGTGGGCCTTCAAGCAGGTGGACCTCGAGCCGTTGATTCCTTACCTCAAGACATGCTAACTTCCGCGCCGGTTTGCCGATCAGGCCGCAGCAGACCCATGGCACATGTCCGAGTGCCGGAAATAACCCGTGGCATTGAGGAGGATCCATGTCGAACGAGGCCCTGGGAATGATCGAGACCCGGGGGCTGGTGGGTGCGGTCGAGGCCGCCGATGCCATGGTCAAGGCCGCCAAGGTCATCTTGATCGGTAAGGAGCAGGTCGGGGGAGGCTACGTGACCATGCTCGTGCGGGGTGACGTGGGGGCGGTCAAGGCCGCTACCGATGCAGGCGCAGCCGCAGCACGGCGGGTCGGTGAGCTGGTATCCGTGCATGTCATCCCACGGCCGCACGAAGAAGTAGAGAGGATCTTGCCGCCTTCCCCGAGCGACGAGGGAGCGCGCGCCGGCAGTGGCCACAAGAAAAAGTCGTAGCCCTCGGCATTGCCCGGCGCAACTCATCCCTTCTCAGCTGAGCCACCGATGCCCGACTCGGAGCTAGACCTCGATCTCAGGTCGATCCACCAGGCACGCCGGCTCGCAAGAGCCGCCAAGAGCGCGCAGCAGAAGTACGAGGCCTTCAGCCAAGAGCAGGTCGATGCCGTCGTCGAGGCCGTGGCCGCAGCCGGCCTGCGCGAAAGCGAACGCCTGGCGCGTGCGGCTCACCAGGAAACCGGCTTCGGCAATGTCTCCGACAAGGTCGTCAAGAACAACTTCGTCCTCGAGGATGTCGCCGCCGCCATGCGCGGCATGCGAACCGTCGGCGTCCTGCGCGAGGACCGCGACAGCGGCGTGCTCGAGATCGCCGAGCCGGTGGGTGTGGTGGCGGGCATCATCCCCTCCACCAACCCGACCTCTACGGCCATCTTCAAGTGCCTGATCGCGCTGAAGGCACGTTGTGGCATCGTCCTGTCCCCGCACCCCAGCGCCAAGGACTGCATCCTCGCCAGCACTGAGCTCCTACACGAGGCAGCGGTGGGGGCCGGCGCCCCGGCCGGCATCATCGGCTGCATGAGCGAGGTGACCATGGATGGCACCCGCGAACTGATGAACGGTTGTGATACCGACATCATCTTGGCCACCGGCGGCATCGGCTTGGTCAAGGCCGCCTACTCGGCCGGCAAGCCGGCATACGGCGTCGGTCCCGGCAACGTTCCCTCTTATATCGAGCGCTCCGCCGACATCGACAAGGCCGTGCGTGACACCGTCGCCGGCACCACCTTCGACAATGGCACGTTGTGCTCGTCGGAGCAGGCGATCATCTGCGACCGCGTCATCAGCGATCAGGTGGTCAGCTGTTTGAAGGCTCACGGCGGGCATTTCCTGACGCCGGACGAGGTCGAGCGACTTTCTCCGGTCATGATCACCGAGAGCTACCTGGTCAACCCCCGGCTCGTCGGTCGCCCCGCCACCACCATCGCTGCGGCAGCCGGCATCGAGGTGCCGCCCGAGACCAAGGTCCTGATATGCCCCCTCGAGGGCGTCGGCAAGCAGTACCCCCTGTCGCACGAGAAGCTCTCACCGGTGCTCGCCTTCTACGTTGTCGAGGACTGGCGCGAGGGCTGTGAGCGCTGCACCGAGCTACTGCGCTTCGGCGGCCTCGGCCACACCCTGGTCATCCACTCACGGGACCAGCAGGTGATCATGGAGTTCGGTCTGCGCAAGCCCGCGCACCGCATTCTGGTCAATACCGTCGCCGCTCTGGGCG
>JBHHYG010000214.1:0-6505 GCA_046757445.1 Acidobacteriota bacterium | reverse complement strand
AGGCTCCCGCCAGCCGTGCCTGCTCGATGTGCCGGCGAACGCATTCCTCCACCCGGAGATAGCCACCCAGCGGATCGAAGAAAACTACGGTTTCAGGGTCGAGGTGAAACTGGGGAAAGCGCCTGCGGGCCTCTGCCCAGCTGAGACGCTCGTGCGGCAGACGGTGCGCCTGGTAGCAGGCCTCGAGTCCCTGGATCGTCGGGGAGTCGGCCGACCCGGCGGTCAGGAAGCCACATTGCTCGAAGAGCTTCTCCCCCGATCTCTCCTCCAGCTCCCTCCAGAGCTCATAGGCGCGATGCAGCAGGGGAACATAATCGGGGTGCTCGAAGTAGGCCTTGCGGATGATGCGCGTCTCGCCGTGGGAGCTACCGCGATCGTGGGCGATACCGAACTGTTCGATACCACAGACGCGCAGCCCCCGCCGCGCCAGATGATAGAGGGCGGAGCTGCCCATGCCGCCAACACCGAGAACGATGACATCGAAGTTGTCGGCCTTCATTGGCGGCCATCAGGCGGGAGCGAGTGCGATGACCCGCAGGGGGCTGCCGCTGCCGTCGACGATCTTCAAGGGGGCGGCGATGACCACCGCGCCGGTGGGCGGCAACTGATCGAGGTTGCGGAGGCTGGCGAGGCCGAACTTGCCGGCCCCGTGCATGGTGGCGTGGTTCGGAAAGGGTGGCTCGAAGCCTCCCGCCTGGCCGGCGTCGGTTCCCACCGTCTCGACGCCGACGCCGAGGATGTCGCGCTCATGCGCCAGAAGCTCCGAGGCATCCTTGTGGAAGCCGGGACTGTGGGGGCCGTCCTCGCCGACGTTCAGAAACGCGGCGGAATCGGTGCGCTGGCTCCAGTCGGTGCGCAGCAATACCCAGGAGCCGGCCGGGATGGGGCCATGCTCTTTCTCCCACTGCAGGATGTCGTCGGGCGTGAGCAAGAAATCGGGGTCGTCCGCCACCTGTTCGCTGACGTCGATGACGCAGGCGGGGCCGATGAAGCGGCGCACGGGAATGGTGTCACAGCGATTGTCGGGCAGGTCCTTGCCGCTGATCCAGTGCACCGGGGCATCGAAATGGGTACCCGTGTGCTCGCCGAAATGCAGGCTGTTCCAGTACCAGGCTGGCCCCTTGTCGTCGTAACGAGAGATCACCTCCATCGACACCCCCGGCGACGAGGCGAAGATCGGCGGCAGCCCGATCACCGGTGTCTCCGGCCCCAGTGGCTGGGTGAGATCCACCACCTTCAGGCGGCCGGCGTCGAGCTCCTCGACCAGCTCCTTCAATACGCTTGTCATCCGTCACCCTCCTCGCTTACCACCTTGCGGCACTCAGCGACGTACGTTCGTGCGGAGCTCGCGAGGTTTGCCCTAGCCATGGACCACACTGCCGCGACTCTCTCCCAGGGACGTGTCCGCGTACCGTTGCTGGCGCCGCAACCATTTGAGCGCATGCACGCAACGGCTACCCATTACACGGACACCTTCCTCAAGTAACGCTCGAACTGGAAGCGGTTTTCCAACAGCTTCAAATCGGTGAGGTAGACCTCGGGGCCCTTGTCCTCGACCTTGCCGACGATGGTCGAGAACCCCTCCGCCGCCAGCGCCTCCCTGAAGGCATCCTCGAAGGCCTCGAGGGTGGCGACCTCGGTAGCGCGCCGGATGCCGGCGGCCCGGGCGATCGCCGCCAGGTCGCACCCCCTCGCGGTAGCCGTTGGGGAGCCACCGGTGGAGACCAGGCTCTCGTTGTCGAAGACCAGGTGAACGAGGTTCGCGGGACCGTACTGTGCCAGGGTGGTGAGGCTGCCGAGGTTCATCAACAGGGAACCGTCGCCGTCGAGCACCACGACCTTCAGTTCCGGACGGCAGAGGGCGATGCCCAGCCCCAACGACGAGGCCAGCCCCATCGAATGCTGCAGGTAGAAAAAGCTCGGCCGATGTCCGAGCGACTGCAGCTCGGCCGCCACCGCCCCCATGATGGTCACCACGACGCACTCCTCGAGCTGCGAATAGATCGACTTCAACGCCTCGATCCGTTGCATCATGCTTCCCACAGAAGGTCGCGGCACAGCAACAGCGCCACCGGCCGCAGTGACGATTCCGACAACGCCTGGGCCTTGCGAATGCGACCCTCGACGTCGGCCGCATCGTCGAGCCGATCATAGGGGATGCGAAGGGCCCTGAGGACATGCTCGGTGACCAGTCCACCCTCGGTTTGCCATGGGTCGCGCTCACCGAGCTCGCCCCTGTAGCTGATCAACAGCAGCAACGGCATACGGTAGAGCTGCGCCAGCGAGACGATGCCGTTGATACTGGCAAGAAAGCCGTGATTCTGCACCAGCATCGCCGACTTCGTTCCTGCCAGGTGGGCTCCCGCCGAGATGCCGACGCCCTCTTCTTCCTTGGCCACGCGGACGAGGGTCATCTCTGGATCCTCCTCGATCATGCGCACGAGATCGACCAGCCAGGTCTCGGGCAGCGCTGATACCAGACGCACGCCTACCTTTTTCAACGCATCATGGATCGCCCGCGAATGCTCCGTTGAGACGCGCATCGCCTCGCCCTTCCGGCCCTGTTCATGGGTTGCCCAGGCGCCATCCTATCGCACCCAAGCCTTGTGCGTGAGATCAGACCGGCGAGCGATTGGAGAAAACCGACCGCTGCCGAGACAAGAAATGACAACAGGGAATTGCAGATCCTCCGGAGGAAGGTGAGGGTCCGACAACGAACCCCCCGCAGCGGGCGAGCCGCCTTCGGCGCACCAGGTCAGATCAGCTGGTAGGCTTTGCTGCATGATCTCGGAAGCAGCCGCCAATGAGCGGTTCTTGCGTGCATGCCGGCGCGAGCCCACCGACGCCACACCAGTCTGGTTCATGCGCCAAGCGGGCCGCTACATGCCCGAGTACCGGGCCTTGCGCGAGCGCTACAGCTTGCTGGAGATCTGCCGGCAACCGGAGCTGGTCGCCGAGGTGACGCTGCAGCCGCTGGCGGTCATGGACCTCGACGCGGCGATCATCTTCGCCGACATCATGCTGCCGCTCGACGGCTTGGGCGTCCACTACGATATCGTCGAGGGCACCGGACCGGTGGTCTTCGAGCCCATCCGCCAGTTGCAGCAGGTCGAGTCCTTGCACGCCTTCGAAGCCGCGGGCGCGGTGCCCTACCTGCTGGAAGGAATCCGGCAGGTGAAAGACGCGCTGGCGGGCAGGGTACCGCTGATCGGCTTCGGAGCCGGGCCCTTCACCCTGGCGAGCTACCTGGTCGAGGGAAAAGGCAGCCGCACCTTGCAACAGACCAAGGCGCTGATCTTCTCGGAGCCGAAAACATGGCACAAGCTCATGCGCTCGCTGAGCACCGCCCTGGCCGACTATCTCACCGCCCAAGTGGCCGCCGGGGCCGAGGCGATCCAGATCTTCGATTCCTGGGTCGGGGCGCTCGCTCCCGACGACTACGACGTACACGTGGCACCCTACAGCCGCCGCTTGTTCGCCGCGCTCGAGGAGTGCGGGGTGCCGACCATCCACTTCGGCACCGGCACCGCCACTCTCTTGCGCCAGATGGCCGCTGCCGGCGGTGACGTTATCGGGGTCGACTGGCGCCTGCCGCTGGATGCGGCCTGGGAGCAGATCGGCAGCGACCGCGGCATCCAGGGCAACCTCGATCCAGCCGTATTGCTCGCTGACTTCGACACCGTGTGGGCGCACGCCACCCACATTCTCGAGCTCGCCGGGGGCAGGCCCGGCCACATCTTCAACCTCGGCCACGGCATCCTGCCGGGCACACCGGTCGACAACGTTCGCCGCCTGGTGGATTTCGTGCACGAGTTCACCAGCCAGGCGAGGCAACAGCCGCGGTGACCGGCGTTCTGCTGATGGCCTACGGCGCGGTGAGCAGGGAAGAAGACCTGGAGGCTTACTTCACCGACATTCGCGGCGGCCGCACCCCGACGCCAGAGGCGGTCGAAGAGCTACGCCAACGCTACCGCAGGATCGGTGGCAGATCGCCACTGGCCGAGATCACCCGTGCCCAGGCCCGAGCCCTGGAGGAGAAGCTGAACGAAGGCCCGGGCAGCTTTCGGGTCTTCGTCGGCATGCGTCACTGGCATCCCTTCATCCGTGAGACCGTGCGGGAGGAGATCGCTGCATCCGCAGTGGAACCCCTGGTGGCGCTGGTATTGGCGCCGCATTACTCGAAGATGAGCATCGGCGCCTACTTCCAGCGGCTGGACGAAGCCTGTCGCCAGCTCGAGCGGCCACCGACCGTTCTGCCAGTGCGCGACTACCACGATGACCCGGGATTCATCGCCGCCGTCACCGAGACCGTACAACGACAGCTGCAGACCTTCGGGGAGGAGGCCGACGACGCCCGCCAGAGGGTGAAGGTGCTCTTCTCCGCCCATAGCCTGCCGGCGCGCGCCGTCGAGGAAGGTGATCCCTACCGGGATCAGCTGCTTGCGAGCGCACGGCTGGTGGCCGGGGCCTGCGGCGGGCTCGATTGGGAATTCGCCTTCCAGAGCGCCAGCTCCACCGGCGTCCCCTGGCTCGGCCCCGACATCCTCGAGGTGCTCGGGCAGCTCGCCGACCAAGGGTACCGGAACGTTCTGGTAGTTCCGGTGGGGTTCATCTGCGACCACCTGGAGATCCTCTACGACATCGACGTCGAATGTCAGGAGACGGCTGCCCGCCTCGATCTCAACCTGCGCCGTACCGAGATGCTCAACGACCGGCCGAGCTTCATCGACGCCTTGGCAGGGATCGTTCGAGGGCGGCTGGAGCAAGGCCCCTGAGCCCACGGCCGTTGCGCGTCGCCATCATCGGTGGGGGGATGGCCGGGCTGTCGACCGCCTACTACCTGCTGCACCGAGCAGACCACAGGGAACGCCTCGAAGTGCGTTTGTACGAGGCCCTCGATCGGTTCGGCGGCGTCGTTCGTACGGTGCGCCAGCAGGGTTACCTGCTCGATCTCGGCCCCGATTCCATCTTCACCGTCAAGCCCGAGGGGCTGGCGCTGGCCCGCGAGCTGGGCCTCGAGGAACAGCTGCTGCCGGCACACACCGGCTTGCCGGTGCACATTCTCTGGGAGGGGAAGCTGCATCCCCTGCCCGCCGGATGGTCGCTGATCGCGCCGACCCGCTGGCGGCCCTTTCTCGGCAGCTCGTTGCTGTCGCTCGCCGGCAAAGCGCGAGCCGCCCTCGAGCCTCTGGTACCGGCACGGCGCTCCGACGAGGAAGAGTCGGTAGCCTGCTTCGTGCGCCGCCGCCTCGGCCGTGAGGTCTACGAGCGCATCGGCGACCCCTTGTTGGCCGGCATTCACGCAGCCGACCCCGAGCGCCTCAGCATCCAGGCAACCTTCCCCCGGCTGCCGGCCTTGGAGCAGCAGCACGGCAGCCTCATCAAAGGACTCCACCGCCAGCGCCGCCGAGACCGTCGGTCCGCCGCTGCCGCGTCGAGCGGCGGGCCACCACCACCGCCCTTCGTTTCCTTCAAAGCGGGCATGGAAGCGCTGGTGACGAGGGTCAGCGCGGCGATCGATGAGATGTCGCCGACCACACTGTGCAGCGGCCAGAAGGTCACCGAGCTCAAGCTCATCTCGCCCCTTCCCCACAAGCCGCCGCCGGGCAGCACAGCGGCCCGGTCATCGCCGGAAGGCTTGAGCAGCCCGAAGCCAGGCGGCAATTCGTCTGTCGCCGCGGCCGCCGGCGCCTACGAGCTGCGGCTGGCTTCGGGCTCCTGCTGGCAGGCGGACGCCTGCGTGCTGGCGCTGCCGGCAGCCGCTGCAGCGCGCCTGGTGGCAAGTTTCGACCGGCGGCTAGCCGATGCGCTGCTCTCGATCCCCTACGCTTCGACCGCTGCCGTCTACCTCGGTTATCCCGCCTCCACGATCCCTGCGCCGCTCGAGGGCACCGGCATCCTGGTGCCTTTCAGCCAGGGCCGACAAGTCTTCGGTTGCACCTTCGTGTCCCGCAAGTTCGACGGCCGGGCACCGGCCGGCGCCACGCTCCTACGTCTCTTCATCGGTGGCCGGCGGCGGCCGCACCTGCTCGAGCGCTCCGACGAGGAGCTGCTGCAGATCGCCCGCCGGGAAGTCGGGGAGCTGCTGGGGGTCGTTGCCGAACCGGAGCTGACCCGCCTGCAGCGCTGGCCCCGGGCCAACCCACAGTACGAGGTCGGACATGCCGGGCTGGTACGAACGATCGATGCCTGTTTGCGGCGCTGGCCGCGCCTGGCCATCGCCGGAAGTTGCTGCCGCGGCGTCGGCATACCCGACACCATCGCCTCCGGCCAACAAACCGCCCGTGCTATCGCCGATGCGCTGGGAGAGAATCCCTAGAGAGAGCCCGCATTTCTCAACGGGTCGTGAAGCGAGCGAGCGGAAGGGCCGCGAGGACCAGGCGCGCGCCGGTTCGAGGGCGCAGGCGTACTCGTGCAGTACGTCGAGCCCTCGGGGCAAGCGCAACGCAGTCATCGTGCGCCATTGCGCTCGCGCAGCCGCGAGCCGTTGAGAAGTTCGGGCTAG
>JBHHYG010000213.1:0-6520 GCA_046757445.1 Acidobacteriota bacterium | reverse complement strand
AGCAGAGCAATCATAGCATCAAATGGTCTTCCCCACGCGGGGGGAAGAGGATCCACGGAAAGGACAGGCGATGAAGCGCACCATCAGCTACTCCCGCATTAGCAACTTCGTCTCCCAGTATGCCTGCGACATGGAGGACTATTGGACTTATGTTGAAGGCAGGTGGCCGCCGAACAACCCTTACTTTTTGAAGGGCGGCGCGGTCCACGAGGCTATCGCCGCCAACTTCCGCCACAAAGCACAGTGCGGTGAGGACCTTCCATTCGGGAAACTTCAGCAGGTCTACGAAGACGCTTGGGAGCGCAAGCTCTACGAAACAGTCTTCGAGGACGACCAGGACCCGGCGACGCTAAAAAGACAGGGCATCGAGGTCCTCGAGATCTGGCACCGCGACCTGGCCCCGACGCTCATGCCCAGAGACCCGGCCAACGTGGAGCGGAAGTTCTTCCTGGAAGTCGCCAACTATTCCCATAACCTCAAAGGTGTCATCGACCTCGTGGCCGACGTGCTGGACGCCGACCAACAGCTAACGGCTGGCGACGCCGTCATCGACTTCAAAACCGGTAAGAAGAGCCCTTCGCAACTCGACCTCGCCGGCGACCTGCAGCCGACCATCTACTCGATCGAACAGCTCAACGAGACCGGACGCATGCCGCCCGTCTTCTACCATCACCTCATCCACACGGGCAAAACCGCCAAGGTGCAGGTCAGCCGTGTCGATCGCACACAGGCCGACATAGACTGGTTCAGCGTGATATTCCACCGCGTCTGCCAGCAGATCGATGCCGGCATCTGGACGCCGGTCAGCCCAGGCCATTGGAAGTGCAACGCCCAGCGGTGTCCCCACTGGAGCTACTGCCGCGGCAAAATCATGAAAACCGACAAGGAGGACAGCCATGCATGAAAACAGGTCTCCCCTCGAGGCTCCGCCCCTGGCCATCCAGCAAGCGCTGCCGCAGAAAACCCTGTCGTCCAGCGAGCAGCCGGACAAGATGACGCAGGTCCTCGAGCCCGAGGAGCCAAAACCGGTGCAAAATCAAAAAATGAAGGCTGTCGAGCCTGACATCATCCAGTCGAAGATCCGCGAGCCCGTCGTCTTCCAGGAGTTCGAACGTCGCGACGAGGAACAGATCCTGCTGGCCGTGCTCACGGGCGCCGCGCCCAGCGAGTTCGTCTACAGCATCAAGATCAAAACCAAGCAAGGGCCCCGGACCGTCCGTGGGATCAGTTACGAGGGGGTCTGCGAGCTGCGCCGGCACTACCGGCATATCGAGGCGACCATCGTCTCGATCCAGGAGGTCGAGCGCATGGGCGAGCCCGGCATCCTGGCGCACGCTCGGGCGGTGGACAACGCTTGGGGCAACGCCGAGGAGGCGGTGAAGTTTGTTCCCTACATCGGCACTCGCGCCAACGGCTCCCGCTTCCAGAACCACTTCAGCGAGGAGGTAGCGCAGTCGAAGGCCAAGCGCAATGCCATCCGGCCGCTCCTGCCCCAGTGGCTCATCCGCCGGCTCATCGAACTGGATCGTCTTGGCGAGAAGCTGATCACTGCCGAGCTGCTGGGCATCGACGGCTCCCGCGGGATCCCAGAGACCAAGCCCCAGCCCAAAAGATCGGTCTCCGCCAAACCGCCCGAACGGCTGAGCACTAAGCAGCTTGAGGCCATGCGCGCCACCATCGACGAGCTGGCCCCGAAGGAGAAAAAGACCGCCAGGGAGCTGCGCCGCCTAATCAAGTCCAGGCTTGGGATAATGGCCGAGGGCGACGTCGATGCCATGCGTTCGTTGCTGGCTAAAATCACCGTGGGGCCGGACTTCGACGGCTACACCTCGGTCGACGCGATCAAGGCCAAGGGTACCAAGCCGACCCCCCTACACATAGCCTATGGCAAGGTCAAACGCACTTACGGCAAGTGGATCAAGGCGCAGCGCGGAAAGCGCGAACCGGCAGATGCTGCCTTCGAGACCAAGGTCCACCGCGACGACCCCGAGATCCCCGACGTCACTGCCGAGGAGGCGGAGGAACAGGTGAAGGCCAAGGCAGAAGCACAGAACGTGGCTGTGGAGGCGCTACAGGCCGCAGCACTCGCCCGCGCCAAAAGTAAAAAGTGGGTGCCGGCGCTCTGGCCGATCATCCTCGGTAGGTGGGACGATCACTTCCTCGATGCCCTCAACCGGATGCCCTCGGACATCGACCGTGAGCAGGCAGAGAAACTCGGGGAGGCCGGCTCGAAAAAGGAGTTCTACGGCGCGTGGGAACTGGCAACGAAAGGCGCTTCGGATGAGGAGGATGGGCTCGCCGCACTTATCTGTTACACCGGACTGCCGGCGAAGGAGCTGACCCCTGCCCACTGGATCCTCGGCGCCGCTTGCGCCGGAGACCTCCGATAGGGTACATAACCGGTGGGACTTGACAACACAAACTGCGATTTTTCTATACTTTCCTCGGGATCTCTGACTTCTAGTGAGAGTCTGACGAGTGTGGAGGCGGTCGGATCTGAACCGGCTATCGCGGGTGCAAATCCCACGACAGCGACCTGCCGTCCCCACCAAGGTCAGAATGCCCTCGCCGGGGCTCGAACCCGGATGTGCGGAATCCGCGCAAGCGTTTCCAAAGCGCACGCGTCTACCATTTCCGCCACGAGGGCCAGTGGTGGACCGCCAGTGGTTTGGACCCCGATCTCCGGATTTAAAGTCCGGCGTCTTGCCCAATTAGACGAACGGCCCGCCTACTATAGAGAAAGCTGGGGCAGCCAGCATAATACATCGGCTGCCCCAGCTTTTTTTCGCCCAAATTCGGATGACATCACGACATATGTGGTCGTGCCAGTCAATAGCCTCGGGTCGGTCGAGCCATGAAGAGCGTCGCCGACCTCTACCAGATCACCGACTCCGAGGTCCAGGAACTAGGCCGCCGATCCGCCGAGGAGGACGACCCTGACGGCTACTGGCACCGCACCGCGACCTTCGTCCGCAGCGTCCGTTCGCTTTCCTATCAGACGCTCAACCACAAGCAACGCAACTGGCTCACCGAGATCCTAGAGAAACTGCGACCACCCTGGGAGATCCGATAGGTGGCAACCCAGCCCATAGCTAAAGCCGAGCAGTTCGAGTCCGCCGAGTTCCAGTGCGCTATGACCCATATCCGCTACGGCCGCTGCGCCCGCTCTGCTCGGCTCGAGGAGCACCACATCATCCCCCTCGGGGTAAGCGGCAAACGGCGTGGCAAAACCGGCCAGGGCCCGACGACGATGATCTGCACCACGCACCACAACCAGATCCACCATAGGGGCCCACCGGACGACCCTCGTTACCCCTGGCTCTGGAGAGTGACGCTCGAGGACAGCACCTACGGCTACTGCAAACGCAAGCGCGGTAAGCCCGACTACGTCCTCTGGGACAATGTCGGGGGTGCCTGGGAACAGGAGGCAGTCCAGGCAGACCAGCAGTTCGACTCTGCGCGCGAGCAGGTCTGGCACCACTACTGGCTCATCGGTGAGGCAATCCACCATCTGTGGACGGGCAACAAATTTCACCTACTCGGTTCCGGGATCGATGCCGACAATCCCGACGATGCGCTCAGACAGTACGCTGCGCAGAAGGGCATCGGCCACCGCTCGCTGAAGGATCTGCACAGCTCCTACATCGATCTCAAGAAGCTCCCTCGCGACATCCAAGCCCGCTTTCTGCGGCAGCCCTACCGGCTCATGCGCGACGCCGGCCCATCGATCAGGAAGCTCGCCGCCGAGCGTCGCTACGACGACATCGAGCAAATCGTCGAGCACGCTGAAACCGTGGGCCGGACCCATGAGGCCATCGTCCTGGCGCGGGAGATGGTACGGCCGCCCACGGAACAGCCGCGGACCGTCCATGTCGGCGGTAACATCACCATCGTCCGCATCGACGCCGACGTCGAGGTCGGCGCCGACTGCATCAACTCCGAGACCGGCCGCCGGCCGGTCGAGCATGTCGTCAGCAGGATCCTCGGGTGGAAGTGGGTCACCGGGATCGACGATCACGACCTCCGGATCGAGAGTAGGGCGAAAACCCGCAAGTCATGAACAGGACTTCCACAACCCCCTGTGGACGCGCTAAGCCGCTGCCAGAGAGGCTGTCGGGCGATTTCCACAGCCGCCGTTCTTTCCTGTGGACAAGGCCACCGACCGATGCTGTAGTGGAGCTCGACCAGACAAGGCATGAAGGGCGATGAGCACAGCGTTCTTCGGTGGATTTTACAGCGAGAAAGACCTCGGCGGGGCCGGCCTGCCTACCGGCCAGACAGGCGAGATCATCATCGACGGCAGCACATGTGCCTATATGCGCAAGCCTGACGCTGGAAAGTCAAACTAGAGTGCGCATGATCAGCGTGCGGAACTTCAAGCGCTACCAGCACTACAGGAACCGGAGACCGCCGTGGGTCAAGCTCTACCGAGACCTCCTGACCGACTACGATTTTGCCGCACTCCCCGACGAGGTCAAGTGGCAGGCTGTGGGACTGCTCCTGCTTGCTTCCGAAACCCGAAATTCTATCCCTTTCGACGAGAAATGGATCGCCCGCCGCCTTTCTCTCAAGAATCCTCTCGATATTGAGATACTCGTAAACGCAGGCTGGGCAAGGATTTCGGGCGATCATGCTAGCAAAGCGCTAGCATTCCGCAAGCAAAATGTTCCACGCTTACGAGAGGTAGAGGTAGAGATAGAGGTAGAGGTAGAGAAAGACCCCTTGCGGGTGCCAGAAGCACTCGCACCGCTGACCGAACTCTTGGGCAGGGCCCGGGAAGCCTGTGCCTCCACCCGGGTCAAGGGTCGCATGGCCGACTCGGTATGGGCAGCCTTCCTCAGCAAGGCGGCCCAGGCCCCGCCAGAAGCCGTCGAAGCTGGCGTCGAGATCTTCCTCGACCGCGAGTATCACCTTGAGGGCAAAGACGAGCGCTACCTGCTTGGCGTGATCCGAGGCAAGACGAAGCGTCAAGCACACGAACGGGCGCCGGAGACGAAACGCAGGATCAAGACCAGCCCCAGCGGCTTGCCGCTCAGGAGAGAGGACTGGGAGGAATGGGAAAAACAGAAGTGATCTGCGTAGCGTGTAGGGGCACCGGCTGGACCCCCACCGAAGAGGGCGGTGTCGCCCGCTGTCGGTGTGTTGCCCGGGCCCTCGGCCGACACGTGCTGTCCCTGGCAGGGATCCCACCGCGCTACAAGGGCAAGAGCCTGGACGACTACGACGGCTCAGTAGATCCGACTGCGGCGCTGGCCAAGGACGCTTGCGCAAGCTACATCGAGACCTACCCGCACGGCAGTCTGCTGTTGATGGGCCCTCCGGGCGTGGGTAAGACGCACCTCGCGGTCGCTATCCTCAAGGTCCTCATCGGACGCGGTGCTCGGGGTGTCTACTGGTCCTACCACAAGCTCCTCGAAGCGGTCCGCTCCACTTATCACAACCCTGAGGGCCCGTCGGAGTCTGACGTTATGGGCACGGCGCTCGGCGCCGAACCTCTTGTCCTCGACGACCTCGGCGCACGGCGGCTCACCGAATGGTCCGAGGACACCATCGCCTACCTCATCGGGCATCGGTATGATCAGTGCGCCCCGACCATCTTCACCACTAACTGGACCGATGACGGCCCGGTGACGCTGGAAGAGCGCATCACCACGCGACTCAGAAGCCGGCTCTACGAGATGTGCGAGACGGTGCAGATCGCCGGCCCAGACCGGCGGAACCGATGATTGACTGGGGCGAGCACCTCGACGCTCAGCAGCTCGATGCTGTCCAGCACTGCGGCGGGCCGGCGCAGGTGATCGCCGGCCCCGGCTCTGGTAAGACTCGCGTCCTCACCTACCGGATCGCCTACCTCGTGGCCGAGGTCGGGCTCGACCCTAAGCAGATCCTGGCCATGACCTTCACCCGCAAGGGGGCCCGTGAGATGGCCGAGCGCCTCGAGAGGCTACTCGGCGTGCAGGCCAAGAGACTGTGGACTGGCACGATCCACTCATTCTGCTACAGGCTGCTGCGCAAGAACCGCGGTCGTCCGACGGTCTCGGCTCTCGTCGCTGCCTGGGACGGCTGCTCGATTCTCAACGGCGCCGCCAAGCGCCGCGCTTGGGAGCAGGCTGTAGAACAGGCGGGGGTACCGCTCAAGGCCGGCGCAGCGGCGGAGATCGTCTCGGGGTGCCGCAACCAGGGGGTACGCCTCGAACAACTGAAGCACATCGCCATCGCTGAAGGAACAACAGATCGCCGACAGGAGCGATGGCAGGCGGCCACCACGTGGGAGCAGTATCAGAAGATCGAGCGGGCGCTCGGCTCACTCGACTTCGACGATCTGCTGGCTGACGCTGCGGCAATGCTCACCGCTGACCTGTACCTAGCCGACAGGCTCCATCACCTCTTCTCGGCTGTGCTCGTCGACGAGGCGCAGGACCTCAACACTGTGCAATGGTCGATCATCCGCGCGATCGCGCCGCCGCCAGACTCCGACCTTACCGTGGTCGGCGACGTCGACCAGGCCATATACGCTTTC
>JBHHYG010000212.1:0-6540 GCA_046757445.1 Acidobacteriota bacterium | reverse complement strand
GGTGAGCCACTTGCTCGGTGGTCCGCAAACCTTCAGCCACGAAGAGGTCGAGAGACTCTCTCGCCTGCGCCAGCGTGGCGGCGGCATGGCCGTTCCCATCGCTTGCTACCCGGTGGGACTGCGGTCGGGAACGATAACGCTAACCAAAGAAGAGCTTCTCGGCCTGGTTGCCGATGCGGTTCGTGCGCTGCAATAGCACCATGCGCCGCGGGCTACCGGCTCCATTTCATTGCAACAACTGGCAGCGACGCACATAACGACGCACACAAGGAGGGCCACAAATGGCAGATTATGGCGAAGCCCTGGGTTTGATCGAGACCAAGGGCCTGGTAGGGATGATCGAGGCTGCCGACGCCATGGTGAAGGCGGCCAAAGTCACGCTAATCGGCTACGAGAAGATCGGCGGTGGGCTGGTCACCGCTATCGTGCGCGGTGACGTGGCAGCAGTGAAGTCAGCCACCGACGCTGGCGCAGCAGCAGCCCGACGGGTCGGCGAGCTGATCTCCGTACACGTCATCCCCAGGCCGCACGGCAGCCTCGAGGAGCGGTTGCCCATCGGAAAGAGCGGCTAGCCAAGGCTCGACATCCGCGTAAGGAGAGCTCGTGTTTCTCGCCCGTGTCGTCGGCACTGTCGTGGCGACGAGAAAAGACCCCAAGCTAGTCAACAGCAAGCTGCTGATCGTTGTTCCCGTGGGAGCCGACGGGAAGGACGAGGGCGGCTACCATGTGGCTGTCGATACCGTTAACGCAGGGTACCGGGAGACGGTTCTCGTGGTTCGCGGCTCCTCGGCAAGGATGGCTGAGGGCATGAGCGACAGGCCCGTCGATGCCTCCATCGTTGGCATCGTCGACGCCGCCGACCTGGACTCAGAGGCTGACGGATCGTGAAGCTGGCACGCGTCGTCGGTCGGGTCGTTTGCACACAGAAAAACGCCTCGCTGACCGGCACCAAGCTGCTTCTCGTGCAACCGATCGATGTGCAGGGGCAAAGCCTGGCAAGGCCCTTGGTCGCCATCGATGCCGTCGGCGCCGGCGCTGGAGAGCGCGTTTTCTACGTCACCGGCCGTGAGGCTTCCTTCGCCTTCCTGCCGGAGCATGTGCCGGCAGACGCTTCCGTGGTCGGCATCGTCGACCGGGTGGATTTGCTAGGAGCAAGATGATCCTGGCGAGGGTGATCGGCAGCGTTGTCGCCACGCAGAAGCACGAAAAGTACAGGGGCAAGGCCCTGCTGCTGGTGCAACCGCTGGCACTGGGTGGAGCTGACACCGGTGATACACTGCTGGCCGTGGACAGCGTCGGAGCAGGGGCGGGCGAAACGGTCTTGGTGGTCATCGAGGGCCGCTCGACCAGCCAGGCGATGCGCGAGCGTAAGGCGCCGGCCAACGCAGCCATCGTCGGGATCGTCGACGACATCCATTGGGAGAGCTAGCCATCTGCGCTGCCCAAATTCTCCATGGAAAGCCCGTCCAAGAAGCCATCCTCGAGGAGGTCGGCAGGGGGGTCCGTGCGTTGCTCGAAGGCGGCCATCGGGCGCCTCGCTTGGCCGCAGTCTTGGTGGGAGACGACCCGGCTTCTACCATTTACGTACGCAGCAAGGCACGTGCCTGTGAGAAGGTCGGTATCGACTCGGATACCCTCCATTTTCCGGATTCCACATCCACCGAAGAGCTGCTCGAGCAGGTTGAAAGGCTAAACGCCGCGGACCATGTCGACGGCATACTCGTGCAGCTCCCCCTGCCGGAGCCGGTCGACACCGAGATGGTGCTCGACGCTATCGACCCGACCAAGGACGTCGACGGTCTTCACCCGGAGAACGTTGGCCGCCTGATCCAGGGGCGGCCGCGCTTTGTTCCCGCCACCCCAGCGGGCATCATCCAGCTATTGAAGCGCAACAACATCTCCATAAGCGGCAGCAACGCCGTCGTCATCGGCCGCAGCGAGATCGTCGGCAAGCCCCTGGCGGCACTGTTGTTGCATCGCCACGCCACCGTCACCATCTGCCATTCGCGCACCCGGCAGCTATCGTCCGTGGCCCGCAATGCCGACATCCTGCTCGTCGCTATCGGCCGGGCGGCCATGATCACAGAGGATTTCGTCAAGCCTGGGGCCACGGTCATCGATGTTGGCATCAATCGTGTGACCGACCGTCAACAGATCGAGGAGATCTTCGCTGACGGTGCTGATTGGCAGCGCTACGACGAGCGCGGCTACCTGGTGGTAGGCGATGTGCATCCCGAGGTCAGGAACGTAGCGGGGGCCTTGACTCCCGTCCCCGGCGGCGTCGGCTTGCTGACCATCGGTATGCTGCTGGTCAACACCTTGCAGGCGGCGCGCGCGCTCATCCAGCAGGCTGCCGAAACAGGCTGAAGTGCCCCCTTCCACGATCTTGCGCGTCGGCCTGACCGGCAACATCGCCGCTGGCAAGAGCACTGTCTCCTGCTGGCTCGCCGAGCTGGGCTGTCATCTGATCGACGCAGACGAGCTGGGGCATCGCTGCATGGAACCGGGGCAGCCAGCTCACGACGAGGTGATCAGGACCTTCGGGGAGAAAATTGTCACACCAGGAGGTGACATCGACCGGCGCCATCTAGGCCGTCTGGTTTTTTCCGACGACGCCGCCCGCGCCCGGCTCGAGGCGATCCTCCACCCCTGCATCCGCCACCTCGAAGAGGAGGAAGCTGCCCGCTGGAGAGACGCCGTCGAGACAGGCATCGTGGTCACCGAGGCGGCCTTGCTCTACGAGGCCGGTAGCGCAAAGCGGTATCACCGGGTGGTGGTGGTCGTGGCCCCGGACGAGCTGCGCCTGGCCCGCCTGGAAGCAGAAGGGCTGACCCCAGAGGAGGCGAGACAACGATTGCAGGCCCAGATGGACCAGCAACGCAAGGCCGATGCCGCAGACTACGTAATCGACAACGCCGGTGAGCTGGCGGCGACGCGAGCGCAAGTGGAAACGCTGAGTGAAAAGCTCCATCAGGACCTCGCCGCCCTGCAAAGCGGCCACGCGGGCTAGCCATCCCCCACGTACTCGAAGCGGATGCCCGGGTCGGCCTCGACCTCGACCGCCTCCAGCCAACATCTCGGGCCTGGCAGCCCTGATCTGAGCTGGTGAAAGAGCCATTCGGCGACAGCGGCCGGTGTAGGAGCTTGCCCAGAGAAGGCCTCGAGATCCTCGAGAACCCGCTGGTCGAGCTCGGCGACCGCCCCGTCGGCAGCCGCCCGTAGTCGCCGGAAATCAACGACCAGACCCATCTTGTCGAGTTGCCTGGCACGGGCTCGCACGGCAACCTTCCAGGCGTGATGGTGCAATGGGACCAAGGCTCCATCGGGACCACAGCCATGGGCTGCCTCGAAGGTCGTTTCCACCCGCACTTCGAACACTCGCGATCGCTCCCCTCAGGCCTGCTCCTCTGCCACCGTGTTCCACTCCTGACAATGTGGGCAACGGGCGAAGGGTTCACTGCTCTTGAATCCACAGCGAAGGCAGACATAAGGATCCACCAACCTCGCCTCCTTCATCACGCGGTCGAGCAAGCTGTTGAACTCAGAGCTGTCGACATCCCGATCTCGGAGAGATTCCCACAGCTCCCGTTGTACGGTCAGGGATCCCGGGCGCTCAGACAGCGCCAGGGTCAAAGCCTCATTCGCCTGCTGCAGATCGCCACGCCGACGGTGCAGGCGTGACTTGATCAGCTGTGCGCGCCACGAGTGGGGTTGGCGTTCCAACACCTGGGCACAGGCGCGCTCCACCAGCGCCAGGTCATCCGAAGCCCCTCCCGCTTCGGCGATGCGGGAAAGCGCCTCAGTCGCCCAGGCCGGGCTATCGGACAGAGCCTCTTGCCAATGTCTCACGGCCGCCTCGATTTCCCCTCTTTCGGCAAAGCAATCGCCGGCGCCCAGGTGAGCGGGCGCGTAGTCAGCATCGAGCTCGAGGGCGGTGGTGAAGTTTGCCAATGCTGTTTCCAGGTCGCCGTCTCCCCAGGCAGCCCGGCCCCGCTCCGTCCACAATGAGGCCATCATGCGGTCGTCACGGGTGCCAGCCAGCGATTGAACCTTCCTCTGAATCTCGGCGGCGTCATCCCAACGCCCCATTTCCTCGTACACCTTCCGTAGGCAGTGCCAGCCGCTCAGGTTATGGGGATCTCGTTTGACGACCTCCCGCAGCGTCCGCTCTGCACGATCGATCAGGCCGGCCTTCTTGAAATCGAGTCCGAGCGAAAAGAGAGACTGTAGGCGACCAAGTTCGGTGAGGTTCGGACGATGCAGGAGGCTCTTATGGATGTCGATCGCCCTCTCTACCTGCCCCTTTTCACGAAACAGGTTACCCAGTGCAAGGTAGGCCTCGACGGCATCGGTCTCGCCGCGCACGGCCTTCGACAGCTCGACCAGGGCCAGATCCGGTTGGTTGGAGATGAGGTAGTTGAGGCCGAGAAGATAGTGTGGGTGGTCGCCATACCGGGATCGCTCCCGCCGAAAAAACCGCAACAGGATCCAGGCCCTGCCAAGCAAGATGCCGAGCAGCAGCAACGCAACCCCAGCCCCGACGGTGAAGGGCCAGCCTTGGAGCACCGAGCTATTCCAGCTGGGCCCAGGACGAGTCAATCTCGTCCTGTTCCAGCAGCCCCTCGCTGATCGGCAGGTTGCGCAGCTCGCGCACCTCGCTCTCCAGGGCACCGATGCGGCGCCGTAGCTCCCGCTCGCGGAAGCCGTGCCGTAGCTGCTCGACCGTGCCGATCACCCCTGCGATCAACACCCCAATGAAGATCGAGCCGAGGATCACCAGAAAAACTGGGACATCGCGCAGCACGGTACCCGGGTAGTAGGTGACATCCACTCGCTGGTCACCGTTCCAGAAGGCCAGCGTGACCAGCGCTATCACCACCGCCAGGTAAAGAAGGACCTTCAAGATGGCATTCATCCCGCCCTCTCTCCCTGTAGCGCGTCGGCAGCCAGCTCGCCCCTCTGGCGTCGATAATCAGCCGTTATCTCTTCCCAAAGACCCTTGGCAGTGACGATATCATCGACGACCTCGCGGACCGCCCCGCAGCCACCTTTCCTGTCGGTGACCCAATCGGCGAGTTGCAAGAGCTGCGGCTGTGCATCTGCAACGGCGATGCCCAGCCCCGCCTGCTCCATCAACTGAAGATCGATGAGGTCATCGCCGATGTAGGCCACCTCATCATCGGAGATCCCGTGCTGCATCTGGATCTCCCGACAAACACTGAGCTTGTCGAGTACTCCCTGCCGGAGATCGTCCACTGGCAGCTCCTCCATGCGGCGCTGCACGGCCTGGGAGCGGCGCCCGGTGATGACGACCGTACGGAAACCGACGAGCCGGGCAATGTACATGGCGGCGCCGTCGCGAACGTGGAACATCTTGCCCTCACTCGAACCTCCGAGATAGATGATATCTCCGCGCGTGAGCACCCCATCGACATCCATCGCCAGCAATCGTATCCGACGCAATCGAGCCTCGTACTCTTGCCGTGTCAGCCTGGCCATCAGATCATCTCCGTGCGCCAGAGGTCGTGGAGGTGGACGACACCTTCCGGCCTACCATCCTCGTCGACCACCAACAACGAGGTGATTTTCTTCTCTTCCAGCATGCGCAGGGCCTCCGTCGCCAGCGCGTCGGCGTCGACGCAGATCGGCCCGGGCGTCATGTAATCGCTGACCCTACCCTCGAGAGCACGGGCCCCTTTCCCCAGCAGTCTGCGCAAATCTCCATCCGTGACCACACCCACCAGGCGACCATCTTCGTTCACCACCGAGGTCATGCCCAGACCCTTGCGGCTGATCTCGTTCACTACCTCCTCGATGGTAGCCGAGACCTCGATGCGTGGCAGCTCGCTGCCGGTGTGCAACACATGCCTGACTCGCAAGAGCCGCCGGCCTATGCCCCCGCGCGGATGGACAGCCGCCAGATCCTCGGCACTGAAACCCCGCTCCAGGAGCAAGGCCATGGCCAGGGCATCCCCCATCGCCAGGGCAGCAGTGGTGCTGGCGGTCGGCACCAGGCCCAGGGGACACGCTTCTTCTTCGACACCAACGTAGAGAGCGACATCGGCCTCGCCTGCCAAGGTCGAGTCGAGCTCACCGACCAGAGCGATGAGCGGAACCGCAAGACGCTTGATCGAGGGAAGCATGGCGACCACCTCTTTCGTCTCGCCACTGTGGCTGATGGCGATGACCACATCCCCCTCTACAACCATACCGAGATCACCGTGGCCGGCCTCGGCAGGGTGAAGGAAGAATGCCGGACTGCCCGTCGAGGCCAGGGTTCCGGCTACCTTCTTGCCGATGATCCCGGATTTCCCCATACCACAGCAGACCACCCTGCCCCGGCAGTCCAGCAGCAGCTGCAGGGCTCGATCGAAGACTTCTTCATCGAACCGCTCGGCTAACCCAGAAAGCGCTCTGGCTTCTATGCGCAGCACCTGGCGGGCGAACTCCAAGGCACCAGCGCGGCTTGGTGACCCTTGTGCGATCGTGGCTGCAGTCGGCTTCTCCTTGACTTCACCCACCTCCCGCGTCCTCCTCATC
>JBHHYG010000211.1:0-6666 GCA_046757445.1 Acidobacteriota bacterium | reverse complement strand
CCGCGCCCCTTCCCACGCCCTCGCGACTCAACCCGTTGAGAAATGCGGGCTAGGCGAGCGCATCGACGCAAGAGGAGAAAGATGTTGAGGGAAGAGACCTACATGAAGCCGGATTGCCGTTGCAGGAACGGAGCCGGCCCGCCGAGTTGCAAAGGCCTGAAGAGAGGGCTGCAAGGTTGGGGCGCTCGAGTGGTTGGAAGGGCCTCCGTTTTAGCGGTGGTCAGCTTGCTGGTTGCCAACCATTCAGGGAGAGCCGAGACGAGCGGGGCCACACTCGACCTCGAGGCCTTGGTCGAGGAAGCGCTCTCTGCGAACCCCGGACTGGAAGCCGCCAGGCAACAGTGGCTCGCCGCCCAGGCAGTCCCCGCCCGCCTGCGCAGTCTGCCTGACCCGAGCGTTCGCTACGGCTTCTATAACGTCCCGACCGATGCCCTGAACGGCTTCGACGGTGAGTTCCGTCTGCAATATCGGCAACTCTTCCCCTACCCGGGCACGCTCGCTCTACGGGGTGCCGTGGCCGAGAAAGAAGCTGTGCGGAAAGGGTTCACGGTTGCTGTCGCACGGGTGCAGCTCGCCGCCGCGGTACGCCGGGCCTACTACGAGCTCTACTTCGCCAATCGGGCTCGAGAGATCCATCACCAGCACCTGTCGCTGGTGCGCGAGCTGTCGTCCGCTACCGAAGCGCTCTATGCCACAGCCCAGGTCCCCCAGGAGAACGTACTGAGGTCGCTGGTGGAGCTGACCGATCTGTTCCAGCAGCTGGCCGAGGTCGACAGCCGCATCGGTACCGCGGCTGCGGCCCTGAATCGGCTCCTCCACCGACCATCGAACATTCCCCTCGGCAAACCGCAACCGCCACGCATGCGGCTCACAGGCGTCACTCTTCAAGGGCTGATGTCGCTGGCTGAGGCGAAGCACCCTGGCCTGGCGATGGCCTCAGCCGCGGTCGCGCGAGACCGGACCGCGGTCAAGCTCGAGCGGCATGAAGCGACGCCCGATTTTGGCGTCACCGCCGAGTGGTGGACGGGTTCCGACGGAATGGGAGGGCAGAAACAGCGCTACGCCATCCTCATCACCACCACGCTACCGTGGATCCATGGCGGCAAGTACGACGCCGCCGTCGAAGAGGCGCTGGCAGCAAAGAGGGCCGATGAGGCGCAGAAAATCGACCTGCTGGATCATATCCGTGAGGAGGTATCGGCGGCGTGGATCCGTCTGCGAGCGCAGGCGCGCATCGTCGAGCTCTACCGCACCAGCCTGATTCCCCAGACGGAGCAGTCGTTGCGGGCCGCCCGTAGCGCCTATCAGACCGGCACAACGAGCTTCGTCACGGTGGTCGATAACGAGCGAACGCTGTTGCTGAACCGGCTCGCTCTGGCCCGCGCCGAGGCCGACTACGGCCGTGCCCTGGCCGACTTGGGAGCGGCCGCCGGTGTGATCGAGCTGGGCGAGCTCGAAGCCCCGGCGGATCCTGAAACCGGCGCCCACAGGTAGGAGGCCCACCATGGACCGCAAAGAGAAGTTCGGTTGGACATTAGTAAGCCTGTTGGCGGTAACGGTGGTTGTGGCGGCGAGCATCAGATACCAGGAGGCGCTCCTCCGCCTGGCCGGGCATGCACCGCTCGCCGGGGCGTACGTACAGAGGTGGTTCCCGGAGGCGTTTGGCTTTACCGCCATGCCCGAGCACGAGCACGAAGGGTTGATCGACTACTGGACCTGCTCGATGCACCCGTCGGTGCACCTTACCGAGGCGGGGACATGTCCGATCTGCAGCATGGATCTGGTGCCGGTTTACAAGCCCGGAGAGGAGCCGCCAGGGGAGGCGACCATCGAGGCTGCGGATGCGGAGCCGGTGACCAGCGCCGAGCAGCGCGCCACCTTCCGGATCGATCCTACCTGGCAGCAGGCGATCGCCGTCACCATGGTGCCCGTAACTCGCCGCCGTCTCAGCGAGACCTTCCGCACCGTCGGCCGGATCAGCTACGACGAGAATCGCCTCGTCGACGTCAACATCAAGCTCAGCGGTTGGATCCAGAGGCTATACGTGGCCGAGACCGGCCAGCTGGTGGGGGCGGGCCAGCCGCTCTTCGAGCTTTACAGCCCGGAGCTGGTCAGCACCCAACGCGAGTACTTCCTTGCCCTCGAAAACCTGGAGCGCGTCGGTGCCAGCCCGGAGCCGGAGATCATCGAGCGCGCACGGTCGTTGGTGGCAGCGGCGAGACGGAGGTTGCTGCTGTGGGATCTGGCCACCGAGCAGGTCGACCGCCTGGCGAGCAGCGGCGAGGTCGCTGACGCCCTGCCGATCGTCTCGCCGGCTACCGGCTATGTGGTGGAGAAGATGGCGGTGCAGGGCATGCACGTGACGCCGGGCACGCGTCTGTACCGCATCGCCAACCTCGACAAGGTCTGGGTCCTCGCCGACGTCTACGAGAGCGAGTTGCCCTTCGTCAAGACCGGCCAAAGCGCCGTCGTGCGTCTCCCGTACGACCCTGACAGGAGCTGGCGGGCACGTATCGATTACCTCTACCCGACGCTCGAGCCGCGGACCCGCACCGTCAAGATCAGGCTCGTCGTCGACAACCCGGAGTTGAACCTACGTCCCGACATGTACGCAGACGTGGTGTTGAAGAAGGAAACCGGCCTCATGCTCGCGGTACCTCGCGAGGCGGTGCTGGATCTCGGCACCAGGCACATCGTCTTCGTGAACCTCGGTGACGGTCGCCTTCAGGCCCGCGAGGTAGCGGTCGGCAAAGAGGTCGGCGATTTCATTCTCATACGGGCTGGGCTCGAGGAAGGCGAGAGCATCGTCGGTGCCGGCCACTTCCTGGTCGATGCCGAGAGCAAGGTACGCGGCGTCGTACCCTTGCCAGTTGCGCCACGACCCGACGGGCGGCGACGAGCCGATGGTCCGAAACAGGAGTTTTCTCGGTGATCGCCCGCCTGATCGAGGCCTGTGCCCGTAACCGGTTGTTGACCATCCTGCTGGTCACCTTCGGGATGGGATTGGGAGCGTGGGCGTTCGTCAACACGCCGCTCGATGCGATCCCGGACATTTCCGATATGCAGGTGATCGTGCACACCTCATGGCCGGGGCGCAGTCCCGACCTGGTCGAGGACCAGATCACCTATCCCATCGTCACAGCCCTACTAGCGGCCCCCCACGTGCGCGTCGTGCGCGGCCAGTCGATGTTCGGCGACTCCTTCGTCTACGCGATCTTCGAGGACGGCACCGACATCTACTGGGCGCGCTCGCGGGTGCTCGAGTACATGAACGAGGTAACCGGCGAGCTGCCCGAGGGGGCAGCGCTGAAGCTGGGCCCGGACGCCACGGCTATCGGTTGGGTCTTCGAGTACGCCCTCGTGGATCGCTCCGGTCAGCACAGCCTGGCGGATCTTCGCTCTTTCCAGGACTGGTACTTACGCTACTGGCTCGAGAGCGTCCCAGGTGTGGCCGAGGTGGCGACCGTAGGAGGCTTCGTGCGCCAGTACCAGGTGGATATCGACCCCAACAAGCTGCTGGGATACGGGATTCCCCTGGGGCAAGTGGTGCGCAAGATCCGCGCCAGCAACAACGACGTCGGCGGCAAGGTCATCGAGTACTCAGGCTTCGAGTACGTCGTACGAGGGCGAGGATACATCAAGAACCTCGAGGATCTCGGCAACGTTGGTGTCGGCGTCGACGACAACGGCACGCCGGTGCGTGTCAGCGACATCGCCTCGGTCCACTTCGGCCCCGACCTGCGTCGTGGGTTGGCGGAGCTCGACGGCGAGGGAGAGGTGGTCGGCGGCATCGTCATCGCCCGCTACGGGGCCAACGCCCTGGATGTGATCGACAGGGTCAAGCGTCGCATCGATGAGGTGAAGCCCGCCTTCCCCGAAGGCGTGGAGCTTGTGATCACCTACGATCGCTCGCACCTCATCCGCCGGGCCGTCGACCTGCTGCGCGGAACCCTCCTCGAGGAAGGTGCCATCGTTGCGGGGGTCATTCTTCTGTTCCTACTCCACTTCCGCAGCGCCTTGGTGCCCATTCTCATCCTGCCGGTTGCGGTGCTCCTGTCGTTCATTCCCATCTATTACATGGGGATCACCGCGAACATCATGTCGCTGGGCGGCATCGCCGTGGCCATCGGTGCGATGGTGGATGCCGCCATCGTCATGATCGAGAACGCCCACAAGCACCTCGAGCGGGTCCGAGAGCTACCGCCCGAGGGGCGGCCGCCGCGGAGCGCCGTGGTGGTGGAGGCGTGCCGTGAGGTCGGACCGGCACTCTTCTTCTCGTTGCTGGTGATCACCGTCTCTTTCCTGCCGGTCTTTGCCCTCGAGGCGCAAGAGGGACGTCTTTTCCGGCCTCTTGCTTACACCAAGACCTTCTCGATGTTCTTTGCCGCGATCCTGTCGGTGACGCTGGCACCGGTGCTGATGGTCCTGTTCTTGCGAGGCAACGTGCGGTCGGAAAGGCGTCACCCCGTGAGCCGCATGCTCATCGGGCTGTACGGCCCGGTCGTACGGTGGGTACTCCGCTGGCGCTGGATCACCGTCGCAGTGGCAGTGATCGCCGTAGGTGTCACCGTGCCCATCTACGCGTCGCTCGGCAGCGAGTTCATGCCACCGCTCAACGAGGGCACCATTCTCTACATGCCGACCGCGGTACCCGGGATGTCCATCGCCAAGGCCCGGCAGGTCGCGCAGACGATGGATCGAATCCTCAAGCAGGTACCCGAGGTAGAGCACGCCTTCGGCAAGATGGGCCGAGCCGAGACAGCGACAGACCCGGCACCCCTGTCGATGAACGAAACCGTGGTGACGCTGAAGCCGAGGGAAGCGTGGCGGCCAGGCATGAGCTGGGAAAAGCTCATCTGGGAGGAGCTCGACCCCAAACTGCGATTCCCGGGCATGCCCAACATCTGGTGGATGCCGATCCAGACGCGCATCGAGATGCTCACTACCGGCATCCGTTCCAACTTGGCGATCAAGGTGTTCGGCGACGACCTCGACAGTATCGACCGAGTGGCCGTCGCCATCGAAGGCGCCCTTACGGGCTATCCCGGCGTAGCCTCAGTCTTCGCCGACCGCGTTACCGGCGGCTACTTCATCGACTTCGAGATCGACCGCGACGCCATCGCCCGCTACGGCCTCACCGTAGAGGAGGTCGAAACCATCATCGAGAGCGCCATCGGCGGAAAGACCATCTCCACGACGATCGAGGGGAGGGAGCGCTATCCGGTGAACGTTCGCTACGCAAGGGACCTGCGCCACGACCTCGACGCCCTGCGGCGCGTACTGGTGCCAACACCCATGGGCGCCCAGATACCGATCGGGCAGCTCGCCCGCATCAGGACGAAGACCGGCGCTCCGATCATCAAGGACGAGAATGGCTCGCTCATGGGGATCGTGACCGTCGACGTCCAGGATGTGCCGATCGGAGAGTTTGTCGAGGAGGCCCGCCGCCACATCCTCTCGACGGTAGACCTACCCTCCGGTACCTTCATTAGCTGGGCCGGCCAGTACGAGTACCTCGAGCGCGTGAGGCGGCGCCTGACGGTGATGGTGCCGCTGACGCTGGCGCTGGTCTTCTTCCTACTTTTCTTTCACTTCAAGTCATTGGGCCGCACCCTGATCGTGATGCTGTCGCTGCCCTTCGCCCTGGTAGGGGCGTTTTGGATTCTCTGGGCGTTGGGCTACAACCTGAGCGTCGCTGTGTGGGTGGGCATCATCGCCCTGGCCGGCGTTGCTGCCGAGACCGGGGTGGTGATGATCGTCTACCTCGACGAGGCCTGGAACCGCCGGCGCCACAAGATCGCAGCTGCCGGAGGTAAAGCCGAGGCTTCGGACCTCTTGGAAGCAATCGTCGAGGGCGCTGTACAGCGCGTGCGGCCGAAGATCATGACGGTGGCTACCACCATGCTCGCCCTGTTACCGATCATGTGGTCGCCTACCATGGGCACAGGTGCCGGCGTCACCAAGCGCCTCGCCGCACCCATGATCGGCGGCCTGGTGAGCTCTACCATCCTGACCCTGGTGGTCATTCCCACCGTCTACTACCTGTGGCAAAGACGCTCGATCCATCGCCACAGCCGTTAACACCCATTTCTCAGCGGGTCGTGAAGCGGGCGGGCGCGAGCCGTTGAGAAATGCAGGTCAACGAGACGGGGAACAGGATCGACACTCTCGATCCCGGCAGATGCTCGGAGAGGACATCGATCGCCTCAGAAGGGCAGCCTCCAAGCCCACAGCGAGACCACCAGCACGGTGTTGACGAGAAGGATAATCTTGCCGGTCCGGTGTCCTTTCTTACGGATCCAGGCGCTGTAATGCGCGTAGCCGAGGAAGACCACCGAAAGCGCGAACAGAGGCAACAGGAAGTTTGTCACAGCCACCCGGGCTGCGGCCGCGCTGCCCAGCGAGACGAACGAGAGCAGCGCTGGCAGCAGTCATCACCAAGGCAGCGACAAGAATATGCTGAGCCAGCTCGCTGGTTCTCTTTTCATGTCCTCTTTCCCGGTTGCGTTTCGGTGAAAGCCCATCTTCCCACCCATCCTAGCCCGCATATCTCAACGGGTTGCGTCGCGAGGGCGTGGGCAGGGGCGCGGGCGCAAGGCGCGCGCCGGGCGGGCACCGGAGGCGTATTTGACAATACGTCGAGGAGCCCGAGCACGCGCAACGCAG
>JBHHYG010000210.1:0-6685 GCA_046757445.1 Acidobacteriota bacterium | reverse complement strand
GATCGCTCTGAATCTTGATTCGCTTCACCCACTCGGTGTCCTCGGGGATCTCGATCGGCGGGATGAGATCGGTGACCTCGAGACTGTGGGTCACGCTTGCGGCCGGATCGATGTGCATGCGCTGCGTCTTGCTGATGACGTTGCCGGGCGAACGGCGCCAGTTCTGTCCCTCCCATTGATCCATGTGCATCCAGACGGTGTGCCCGTCGGCCCGCTCGAAGCGCGTGTACTGGCTGAGCACCGCCTGGACGTAGTAATCGCCCGCCGGCAGAACGGCCAGGCTCTCGACCGGATAGCCGAGGGTATCGGCGTCGATGGTCACCGGGCGGCCGGGTTCGAGGCGCTCGAAATCAACGCCGAAAAACGGCACTCCGTATCTGCCGACCTGCAACCGCGGTTCGGCATCCTCGTCGACAGCGAAGGCCAGAAACATTCGCCCCGTCAACGGCTCATTGCTCACCGACTCCGGAAAGGAGATCTCGAAGCGCGGGCCGTTGCCCCGCTGTCCGCCTCCCCTACACGATGGCAGCGCCACCATGGCGAGGGCCGCAACAAGGAGCGCGACGAGACGAACGGGGATCGAAGGGGGGCGAATCGAGCTCGAGGCTCCTTCCAGGGCGCGGTGTGTCCGGGTCGCAGGTCTCATCGGGACGTCTCTCCTGTCAGGGATGGGCTTGATGGCGCGAATACTGCCCCCAGCCGCTGGAGCTGTCCAGTTGCCGGCATCTGCGGCAGCCCTGCGAGCCGCGCGCCGACCCCGTGAGAAAAGCCACATCGCCAGCCCGCGGTCTGAATCGGGCAACCTCGCCATACCGCGGTCAGCCCCGCCCCCGAGGCTGCTTTGTGCCGTCGCCGCCGTACGGATAATCTGTGCAAGCGTCGAGGGGGCGATCGGTGTGGGCCGATCCTTCGGCGCCAGAGCCGGGGGGCAGTCGTCTCATCCATGTGGAGGAGAATCGAGACCGGGAGCGACAGCATGTACGACCGAGGAATCATGCTTATCGTATTGTTGACCAGTGTGATCGGTGCCGCTGGCTGTGCACCTTCGAGCCAAGAAGAGGGGGCGACGACCGCGACCGCGCGCAAGTATCTGCTCGAGCGAGTCGACGACGCCGCGGTCGTGCAGCTCTATGCCGACGGCTTCGAATCGTTACCGCTACGCGAGAAGACGCTCATCTTCCATCTCTATCAAGCCGCATTGGCCGGGCGCGACATTTACTGGGATCAGCGCTATGCGCACAACCTCGAGATGCGCGACGTGCTCGAGGAGATCCTCACCCACGCCGTCGGCGTCGATGCCGCGACGCTGGCCGAGATTCAGCGCTACACCAAGCTCTTCTGGCTCAACACCGGCCCCTACAACAACCTCACCGCCCGCAAGTTCGTGCTTCGCTGCACGCCGGCAGCGTTCGCCACTGCAGCCGCGGCCGCAGCCGATGCCGGCGCCAGCTTTCCGCTGCGCGACGGCGAAACGCTCACCACCATGCTCGAGCGCCTGGCGCCCTTCTTCTTCGACCCGGACGTCGACCCGATCGTCACCAACAAGACACCGGGCCCGGGCAAGGACATCCTCGCAGCCAGCGCCAACAACTTGTACGTCGGCCTCAACATGGCCGATCTGGCGGGCTTCGACGAGCGCTACGGGCTCAACTCGCGGCTGGTGAAAGACGACGGCAAGCTGGCGGAGGAAGTCTATCGCATCGACGGAAGGTACGGACCACAAATCGAGCAGATCGTGGCCCATCTCGAGGCGGCCATCCCCTTCGCCACCGAGCCGATGGCCAAAGCGTTGGCCGCTCTCGCCGCCTGGTACCGGACAGGCGAGGATGCCGACCGTCGTGCCTACGACATCGCCTGGGTGGCTGACACGAACTCCTCCGTCGACACCATCAACGGCTTTATCGAGGTCTATATGGACCCGCGCGGGGTCAAGGGCTCGTGGGAAGCGCTGGTCTTTTACGTCAACGAGGAAAAAACCCGAGCCATGGAGAAGCTGGCCGAAAACGCGCAGTGGTTCGAGGATCGGATGCCGTGGGACCCCGCCTACCGCAAGCAGCGCGTGCGGGGCATTATCGCCAACGCCATCGACGTGGTCGTCGAGACCGGCGAGTCGGGGCCGATCACGCCGATCGGCATTAACCTGCCGAACGATTCGACGATCCGCGAGCAGTACGGTAGCAAATCGGTGTCGCTGTCGAACGTGATCGAGACCTACGACAAGTCTACTCCCCCGGGCTTCCGCCGCGAGTTCGCCTGGAGCGACGAGGAGGCGGAGCGAGCCGAGAAATGGAGCAGCCTCGCCGGTGAGCTGACCACCAACATGCACGAGGTCATCGGCCATGCTTCCGGCAAGCTCGCCGAGCACCTCGAGGGTAATCCCCAAGCACTCCTGAAGGAGCAGTACTCGGCGCTCGAGGAGGGCCGCGCGGACCTGGTGGGGCTCTATTTCATCGCCGACCCCAAGCTGGTCGAGCTCGGCTTGATCCCCGAGGAAAACCAGGAGGAGATCGTCCTCGCCGAGTACGAAGGCTACTCGCGCAACGCGCTGGTGCAGCTACGCCGGGTGCGCGAAGGGTCGCAGATCGAAGAGGATCACATGCGCAACCGTCAGATGATCGTCCGTTGGCTGATGGACAACACCGAGGCGATCGAGCAGCGCCAGCGCGACGGCAAGACCTACCTGGTGATGGTCAACCGCCATGATTTCCGCGACGGTGTGGGTCGGCTGCTCGCCGAAGTGCAGCGGATCAAGTCGGAGGGCGATTACCAGGCCGCCAAACAGTTGTTCGAGCGCTACGGCATACACTTCGATCCGGCCTTGCGGGACGAGGTGGTGGAGCGCGTCGATCGCCTCGATCTACCCTCCTATTCGGGCTTCGTGCAGCCCGAGCTCGAGGCGGTACGGGATGCCGACGGCACCATCACCGAGGTGAAGATCTCCTATCCCCTGGACCTGACGCGGCAGATGTTGGGGTACTCGAGCCGTGGGGGTACGCCATAGATGGAAGCCACCAAGACGCTGGTGCTGACGCAATCGGATGTCCGCTCACTGATCCATATGTCCGAAGCCATCCCGGCGATCGAGGAAGTCTTCGCGGCGCACGGCCGCGGCGAAACCCAGATGCCGGTCAAGGTCTACCTCGATCTGCCCCAGCACGCGGGCGACTTCCGCGCCATGCCTGCGTATATCCAGGGTTCTGCTGGCGTCAAATGGGTCAACGCCCACCCCCATAACCCGGAGCGGCATGGGCTCCCGGCGGTGCTCGCCATCTACATCTTGAGCGATCCGGCGACGGCGCTGCCGCTGGCGATCATGGACGCCACCCTGCTGACCGGGGTGCGCACCGGGGCGGCGGCGGGCGTGGCGTCGAAATACCTGGCACGGCCCGATTCCAAGACCGTCGGCTTCGTTGGCTGCGGTGTCCAGTCACGCACGATTGCGGCAGCTCTGCACGTGGTCTTCGGCGACCTGGACATGATCGCCGCCGATCGCTCGCCCGCAGCGGCGGAAACGTTTACCGCCGAATGCGGTGGGCGGGTGGGCAGCGTCGCCGAGGCCGCCGGCTGCGACATCGTCTGCACCGCTACCCCTTCGCGACAGCCCATCGTCGAGCGCGATTGGATCAAGCCGGGGACCCACATCAACGCCATGGGTGCCGACGCCCACGGCAAGCAGGAGCTCGAGAGCACCCTGCTACAAGATGCCAAGGTTGTGGTCGACGACTGGGAGCAAGCCTGTGCCAGCGGCGAGGTGAACGTGCCGTTGCGCGAGGGAGTTTTGGTCCAGGAGGCGATTCACGCGGCACTGGGCGAGGTGGTAGCGAGCCGCAAACCCGGCCGCGGTTCCGACGACGAGATCACTGTCTTCGACTCGACGGGACTGGCGGTGCAGGACGTTGCTCTGGCGCGTCTGGTCTACGAGCGGGCAAGAGCCCGCGGCATCGGTCGTGAGGTTGCCTTTTTCTAAAGACGGGAGACCCCGATGAAGATCTTTGCGACACTCCTTGCTCGTTGTTCCGTCGTGCTCCTGCTCTCGGCAAGCATGGCATGTACCGCCGGGCCGGAGGCGCCAGCGCCGGGCGCTACGGCCGGCTCGTTGCCGCAGACCGTCTATCTGACGCCACCGCAGGAGATCGTCGACATCCTCGACGCTGCCCCGCCGCCAAGGGTGAGCGTCAGTCCCGACGGGCGTTATCTGCTGAAAACCACCAGCCTCAGCATGCCGACGATCGAGCAACTGGCGCAGCCGGTGCTCGGCTTGGCCGGGGTGCGCGTGAACCCGCAGAACACCGGCCCCGCCAGCCCGTCTCTGATCGTCGGCTTGACCCTGGTAACCATCGATGACGCCAGCGAGCGAGAGATCGAGTTGCCCTCCGGGGCTCGTCTATCCTCCATCTCCTGGTCCCCTGACGGCAACCACTTCGGCTTCGTACTGGTGGAGCTGGACCGACTCACCCAGTGGGTCGTCGATGTTCGAACAGGGGAGGCACGTGTGATCACCGGCTCGGCCCTCAACGGCGTCGCCGGTCCACCATGCGCGTGGATGCCGGACAACCGCGACATGGTTTGCCGTACGGTGCCGGCTGATCGTGGCCCGGCGCCGCAACGTCCCGAGGTCGCTGTCGGACCGACGGTGTTGGAGGCCAGCGGTCCCGCGGCGCCGGTACGAACCTTTCGCAACTTGCTCGAAAACGAGACCGAGGAGGCGCTCTTCGACTACTACTTCAGCTCGCAGCTGGCGATCGTCTCCATCGACAACGCGGCCCAACGACCGATCGGCGAGCCGGCCATCTTCTCCACCGTGCGCCCCTCACCGGACGGTTCGACTCTGCTCGTTGCGCGAGTCACCAGGCCCTACTCGTATCTGGTTACCCTGCGCTCGTTTCCGCAAGAGATCGAGGTCTGGGACACCGACGGCAAGACCATCGCCCACCTGCAGTCACAGCCACTGGCTGAGGACGTTCCCATCGGTGGGGTGCGCCGCGGCATGCGCTCGATCAGGTGGCGGCCGGGAGCCGACTCGACACTGGTCTATGCGGAGGCACTCGACGACGGCGATCCACGCCGCCAGGTCGAGCACCGGGATCGCATAGTGGTGCTGGCAGCTCCCTTCGACGGTGAACGCCACGTGCTGGCACAAACCCAGTTCCGCTACCGCGGAATGAGCTGGACGGCCGAGGGCAACACGGCCCTGGTGCGTACCTCCGATCGTCGCAGCCGGCGGTCACGCACCTGGTTGCTGGAGGCAGGCTCCGATGACGAGTTGCGGTTGCTCTGGGATCGCAGGAGCGCCGATCGCTACGGCGACCCGGGCACGCCGCGAACCACCCTCACAGCCCGCGGTGAGCGGGTCCTGCTGCAGGCTCCCGACGGTGACCTCTTTCTCGCCGGGGACGGCGCCTCGCCCCAGGGAGACCGGCCCTTTCTGGATCGTATGGACCTGGCCACGCTGGAGACCGAGCGCCTATTTCAGACCGGCCCCGAGGCCTACGAGACCGTGGTCGAGGTTCTCGATGACCGAGGGAGGCGCTTGCTGACGCGGCGCGAGAGCAAGACCGAGCCGCCCAACTACTTCCTCCGCAGCGAAGATCGGGAGCCACTCCAGCTGACCCACTACGAGGACCCGGCGCCACAGCTCGCCAGCATCGACAAGCAGCTTCTGACCTACGACCGGGGCGATGGAGTGAAGCTCTCGGGAACCTTGATCCTGCCGCCCGGCTACCAGCAAGGAGAACGACTACCGCTGGTGCTGTGGATCTATCCGCGTGAGTTTACCTCCGCTGCCACCGCCAGCCAGGTGCGCGGCTCACCCTACCGGTTCACGCGCCCGCGGGGGGCGTCGCACCTTTTCTTCCTCATGCAGGGATATGCGGTGCTCGACGGGCCGACGCTGCCGGTAATCGGTCGAGGGGAAACCGCCAACAACACCTACATCGAGCAGACCGCCCGGGGGGCCAAGGCGGCAATCGACAAGGTGGTATCGATGGGCGTCGCCGATCCGAACCGGGTGGGAGTTGGCGGCCATTCCTACGGAGCCTTCGCGACCGCCCACCTGCTGGCCGCTACCGATCTGTTCCGGGCCGGTATCTCGCGCAGCGGCGCCTTCAACCGTACGCTCACGCCCTTCGGCTTCCAAAACGAGCGCCGGACCCTGTGGCAGGACAAGGGGCTCTATACCTACATCTCACCCTTCATGCACGCCGACGAGATCAACGAGCCGCTGCTGATGTTCCACGGTCAGTCTGACACCAACTCCGGAACATTCCCGATCCAGTCGGATCGGATGTATCACGCCATCAAGGGCCACGGCGGCACGGTAACGTTAGTGAAGTATCCTTATGAGGGGCACGGCTACCGGGGCCGCGAATCGGTGCATGATTGCGTTGCTCGCATGATCGACTGGTTCGACCGCTACGTGAAGAACGCCACCGACTCCTGAGAGTAGAAGCCTACCTCTGATTACGCCCTGACCCGGCCGTGGACTGTGGAGCTCAGCGGATGGCGGCTGCTCGACTTCGTCGCTCGACCCTTGCCCGAGTCCCGTTGCCGGGCTATACCCTCATCGTTACGCAACCGCAGCCCGGAGGTCAGCATGCCGAGATCATCCCGTCGTTTCCCCACCACCCTCGCCACCCTGGCCCGAGGTACTCAACGGCTCGCAGCGTTTACGTTGCTGCTCGCCATC
>JBHHYG010000209.1:0-6701 GCA_046757445.1 Acidobacteriota bacterium | reverse complement strand
AGCCGCACGCCTCTCCGCCCCCTCGCGACGACCGCCGTTGAGAAATGCAGGCTAGCAGATACGGTTGACGAGGCACCACAAACGGTATCAGCGATGATCGGCGAAGAGACAGCGTGAATCGGGATGGATGGTCAGTCGAAATCGAAAGGACGAGGAGGAGGCGCATCGCTCTTGTCGGCCCGCTTCAGGGCCTCCTTGAACTTCTTTTCCAGGATCTCGTCGGCGTGGCGCTCCCGATGCATGCCCTTGTGGAACATGGCTTCGGCCTCGGCCTGTTTCTCCTTACCCACCCGCAGGGCCTCATCCCAGCTCGGCCCGGCTTTCTTGGGGCGCTCTTCGTAGAGGATCTCGCCGGAGTCGCGCTCGATCACCAGCTTGGTGGAGCAGCACGGGCAGCGTAATTCGAGGTTGCCTTGCCCGACACTCATCGCTTGCTCCGCCTGGTTGGGCCTCGTGCAGGTGGCGCCTTCTCGAGCGCCCCGGTTACCAATAACGGTAGCCCCGCTCGAGGTTGATGACAAGTTGCCTTTGCCGGAAATGCCGCGCCTGTGCCATGCTTGGGCTGTGGCCTCGAGCAGAATCGTCTCGCTGATCGCTAGCAGCACCGAGATTGTCTGTGCGCTCGGGTTCGAGCCGCAGCTTGTCGGGCGATCGCACGAGTGCGATTTCCCGGTGTCGGTGAGGCAGTTGCCGGTCTGTACGTCGCCGAAATTCGCCGACGGCACCAGCTACCAGATCGATCAGCGTATCAAGGCCATCTTGCAGGAAGGGCTGTCGGTCTATCGCGTCGACGCCGAGGCATTGAGTCGGCTTCGTCCCGACCTGATCATCACCCAGACCCAGTGCGAGGTCTGCGCTGCCAGCCTCGAGGATGTCGAGGAGGCGGTGAGGGCCTGGGTCGGCACAGAGCCCCAGATCGTCTCCCTGGCACCCAATGAGCTGGCCGACATTTACCAGGGTATCGAGCAGGTGTCGGAGGCTCTTGGCGCTGCCGAGCGAGGCCGCGATCTGGTGCTCTCTCTGAAGGCCAGGGTGGATGAGATCATGACACGGACGGTGCTGTCACGGCCCACTGTGGCGTGCATCGAGTGGATCGATCCGTTGATGGCTGCCGGCAACTGGATGCCGGAGCTGGTGGAGATGGCCGCCGGTGAGAACCAGTTTGGCCAAGCTGGTAAGCACGCCCCGTGGATGAGTTGGGAGCAGCTTTGTGAAAACGACCCCGAGATCATCATAGCGTTTCCGTGCGGTTTCGATCTCGAGCGCACAAGGCGGGAAATGTCGGCGCTGACCCGGCGACGGAAATGGTCTAGCTTGCGAGCCGTCCGAGACCATCGTGTCTACCTGGCTGATGGCAATCAGTATTTCAACAGGCCGGGCCCCAGGGTCGTGGAGGCCCTCGAGATCATGGCAGAGATCCTCCACCCGGAGGTCTTTTCTTGCGGCCACCAAGGGACGGGATGGCAGCGGCTGCAGTAGGTGATAGTCTCAATAGGATCTCGTTCGTCCGGGCGGGCCGGTGTTCTCGTACCGCTGCCGCTCGCCCCGTGAAGCTAAGTGCTCCCATTCGTAAGTACGGTAACGTTTGGCTGGAAACGTTACCGTACTTACGAATGGGAGCACTAAGGGAAGCGTCGCATGTCAATCGAGGAGCTCTCGCCGCAGGAGGTTCATGAGCGGCTGAACACCGAGGAGGGCGCCGTCTATCTGGATGTGCGGACCGAACAGGAGTTCCGTCAGGGGCATCCCGCCGGGGCGTTGAACATTCCCATCTTCCACCTCGATGCCTACACCGGCCAGCCGCAGCCCAATCCAGAGTTCATGCAGGTGGTCGAGGCCAATGTCTCGAAGGAATTGCCGGTCTACGTCGGCTGTGCGTCGGGACAGCGATCCTCCCAGGCTGCCAGCATCCTACGTCGGGACGGTTATCAGCGGGTCGTCAATGTCGATGGGGGGTTCACCGGCAAGAGAGATCACCTCGGCAACCTCATTGCGCCAGGGTGGCAGGATTTGAGCCTGCCGACGGAGAGCGACGACGGTGGTGATCGAGCCTACAACGCCCTGCGCGGCAAGGTCGCAGCCTCATAGCGGAGCGGCGGGCTACAGCTTCAATGGGCAGCTAGCCCGAACTTCCCAACGGCTCGCGGCTGCGCGGGCGCAAGGGCAGCGATGACTGTGTTGCGCTTGGCTCGCGGGCTCGACGTACTGCACGAGTACGCCTGCGCCCTCGAACCGGCGCGCGCCTTGTCCTCGCGGCCCTTGCGCCCGCTCGCTTCACGACCCGTTGAGAAGTTCGGGCCAGTTGACGCCGCCAGGCGAGTACCGAGAGCGGATATTGGGGTGACGACGCCGGTGACCTCCGTCTGTCTGGTCGGGGCCATCTTCCTGTTGGCATCTCTTTTGCTGGCGGCACTGGCGCCCCCCGTGGCTGTTGCGCCCGTTGTTTCCTCGGTGAGCGGGGTGGTCTTCGAGGACCTTGATGGCAATCATCAGCGTGACCCGGGCGAGCCCGGCATCGGCGGCGCCCTGATATCCGATCAAGTGGGGGTTGCCGGCACCGACGAGGACGGCACCTACCGCCTGCTGCTGTCCGCCGACAGTCCCGGCCTGGTCTTCGTCGTGCCTCCGCCGGGCTTCCGACGACCCGGTCCCAATGCCGGCGCCGACGAGGAGCCGAGCTGGTTCCGTCACATCGTCGAGCTGCCCGCGTCTGATGGCCTGGACGATCCGTCTGGCTCCGCTGCCGCAGATGAAGGTGGTGGAGGCCAGTCCTCGTCGCGCCGTTGGGATATCGCGCTGGTGCGCTGGAGAGTTCAGCAACCGTTCCGCTTTGCCCACCTCTCGGATCCCCATGTCGACGTTCTCAGCGCCGCACGCCTGCAAGCCGCGTTGGCCGAGGCGGCTGGCCTCGGTGCCAGCTTTGCCGTCATCAGCGGCGACCTGGTTCGCGACGCCTTGCGCGTCGACGAGTTCACTGCCCGCCAGCGCTTCGAGCGCTACGCGTCGGTCGTCAATGCTGCTTCGCTGCCGGTGTTTTCGGTACCGGGAAATCACGATATCTTCGGTATCGAGCGAGACCAGAGTGGCGTGAGTGAAGATCATCCGCTGTACGGCAAGCAGATGTACCGCCGCTACCTGGGTCCCAACTACTACGCCGTCAACATCGGTCCTCTCCACCTGCTGGTGCTTGACTCGGTGGTCTTCGAGGATCTCTCCTATCGAGGCGAGATGGACTCCACGCAGCTACGCTGGTTGCAGCAAGACCTCGCCGCCGCGCCCTCGGGCAGCTTGCTTCTGCCGGTCATGCATATCCCGCTGGTCAGCGCCGCCATGGGCCTGTTCGGATATCAACCGCAGGGGCCCTCGCGCACCGCGCAGATGGTGAGAGGCCACTATCAGTTCCGCCACCTGGTTGCCAACGCTCCGACGTTGCTGCAGCTGTTTCGTCGCTATCCGGTGTCGTTGGTGCTTGGCGGGCATTTCCACAAGCACGAGCGCATACAGTTCAGCGATGGAGGCAACAACATCCGCTTCGAGAATGCGCCGGCGGTGGTGGGCGAGGACGAGGTCCGTGGCCTGAGCTTCCCCTCGGGTTTCCTGCTGTTCGAGGTGGAGGGTGATGCCATCTCCGAAGGTCGCTTCGTCGCTGTCGACGGAGGCTAACATCTGGCCACGTCGCGAGTGCGCGCTCACTTGATCCAGGCGAGAACGGAATCGAGGTAATTGAACTCGACCTTTGTGGGGTGCGCCGGTAGGGGCTGATCCACCTCTACCCGCTCTGCGTCCACCCAGACGCGGAGGACCATGGGTGGCCGGTTCTCGAAGGTCAGCATGATCGGCACCGGCATGCGGAAGCCGTCGGCCACGTTCTCCTGAATGATCTCTCCTCGGAGCGCGTAGGGGGTCTCTCCCTCGGCGAGTTTGACAACCCTGAGGTTAGGCTTGTAGGTGGGAACCTCCACACCGTAGACCCATTGATCGAAGAACCAGTCCATCGGCTCATCGAAGGCCTCAGCGACGGCTTGCTCGAATCCGTCGGTGTTGGCGGTCTTGCCACGGTACTCGTCAGCGAAGCCACGCATCAGGCGCCGGAATCTGGTGTCGTCTCCGGACTCCAGGTTGGTGAGCATCATGCGCAGCATGTGGAGGATGTAGGCTCCCTTCTCATAGACCAGCAGCCGGTAGTCGAAGGGGGTCTTCTTCGAGCTCAGCCGTCTGCCGAGCACCAATGCTCCGGAATCGCTGCCGTCGCTCTTGCTGATGATCTGCGGACGGAAACCGTAGTGTCTCATTCCCAGTCCTTGACCCACGTCCACCTTCCCCAAGACATCGCGCAGCCAGGCGTCCATCATCGCCCGAAACTGATCTTCTTTTTCGAGGCCCAGCAGTACGAACAGTGCGGCGGCGTACTGGGCAAACCCCTCGGACAGCCATTGGTCGCGGTAGCTCTCCCAATCGATGGCTGCTCCCCACCACTGGTGAGCGACCTCATGAGCACGAAACAGCTCTGCTTCACCGGTGTGCAACTCTCCGAAGGTCTGAAACGACAACAACAGAAGGCCGCCGAAGGCCTGACCGCTCAGTGCAGGCGTCTCGGTGACGACCAGGGAGTAGAATGGGAAAGGACCGAAGTAATCGCCGTAAAGGCTGAGGGAAGTGGTTAGATCGTTGATGGTCTTTTCGCGATTCCCCGGCGCGAAGCCGAGGCTATCCTTGTTGGAGTAGATGGTGATGGGCGGCACCCTCTGTGGGTCCGTGCGATTCGAATCGAAACTCTCGGGATCTATGTCGACGATCTTGAAGCGGCCGAATTGGAACGACATACTTCTAAGGGGCTGTTCGACCAGCCGACGGGCGATGCGCGTCTTACCCACGACTCGATCTTCGATGAGCCTTCCGCCGCTGGCCACTCGATACCTCTTGGGAGTGCGAAAGGTCATGCGAAACTTGCTGCGTCGTGCTTGGGGGTGTTGTGGATACCAGTACTGGGTATCACGGAGGAAGAAAGCGCCGCTCTGTAGCCGTTGGATCAATTTTCCTTTGTAGCCGAGTTGCAGGGAAAAGCTCTCACCTGCTGGCACGGTTCGCGGCAACTGCACCGTGACTCGAGGCTCGTAGCGATCTTCCGAGAAGCCACGCCGGTTTCTTTCCTGCACGAAGTGCAACGGCTTGCCGCTCGCCGGCAGTGGCTCCGAAGGGTCGGCGGGCGGGAATGGACCGGACTCTCGGGATAGTTTGTCGGGCCAGCCGACCCGCATGGGGTCGCTGGAGCTATTATCGTTGGAAGCGGGCCAGCGCACATCGGTTACTTCAAGCAGCGTCGACAGGCGCAGCCGCACCCCGGCCAGCGGCCGCAGGGCTTCGATGACGATCTCGGCGCTACCCTTTGCCTTGCCGTTGCCGTCGATTGCCAGGTCAACGGTGACCAGTGGCATGGCCGCCTCCTGGGACCACCCCTCGTGTTCAGGCAGGGGCGGCCTCTGTGGTAAGGCAGGCGAGGATTCCTCCTCATCGCTGTGAGCGGCGTTCCTGCGGGGAGCCGAATCGATGATGGGCGCTTCGAATGTGCGTGATCCATAGTCGGACAGGGCGTTGAAGCTTGCCCAGGTGTCCTTCAGGTTTTGGCGCTGATGGAACTGGAACACCTGTACTTCCTCCCGCTTCAGTGGCTCGATCTCCACGCAGAACCAGTCGTGTTTCTTGCTCTTGATCTCGGCATGGAAGTATCCGCTGCGAGGCCGCAGGGCCGGTTGCGGGCGGAGCTTGTTCTCGGCCGGGATGCTGTCGACGCGAACGTTCAGCAGGTCTGCCAAAATTCGGCTATCAGGGTTGGCCGATCGCTCCTTGAAGATCTCCTTGCGGCGCTTCTCGAAGATCTTATTGGCCTTGTCGACGTCGGCCTTGACGGCAGGTTCGGTGAGGGCGCGAAGCCGCGTGTCGGTATCGTCGCTGAATCGGAAGACCGCCTGGCTGAAGGACTCGTCCAGGCACTCCTCATCGAGTAGCTTCTCGAACTGGTGGCGCTCTACTGCATCCGGTGGTTGTAGTCGCACCCGTCCTGTGCCGAGGAATACGGCCCCCGTCACCCGGCCGGCAACGGGTGTCAGTAAGTAGAGTTCGCCCTCCGTGAGTTCGAAGCCCAGGCGGTCGATTCGAATCTGGCTGTCTCGGATGTGCCCGGCAGCCTCTACTCGAGCCTGACGCAGCTCCTCGTAGAGGGGAGGCGGGCCAAGCGCATCCTCCTGACCGGGGAGCGGAAGCCGGAGGGAGCTGTCCGGCCTCCTGGCGGAGGCTTCGGGCTGCTGTGCTGCTGGGGTTTCGGCGACCCCATGGCCGGCAAGGGCCAGGGCGGCCAGGCCGGCCGCGACCAAGGGGCTAGCCCGCATTTCTCAACGGTTTTCGTTGCGAGGGTGTGGGAAAGGGCGCGGGCGCAAGGCGCGCGCCGGGAGGGCTCCGCAGGCGTATTTGACAATACGTCGAGGAGCCCGAGCAAGCGCAACGCAGCGAGCGCGCCCTTTGCCGCGCCCGCAGCAGCAAGCCGTTGAGATATGCGGGCTAGCCCGCATTTCTCATCGCGCTTCGTCGCCAGGGTGCGGTCAGGCCCGCGGCTGCAAGGACAAGGCACATGCCGGCAAAGGTGCGTACGGGGCCTTGCGGGGAGGCTTTCCCCGGCAAGGGCGAGCGCAGCGAGCCGCCTCTCC
>JBHHYG010000208.1:0-6724 GCA_046757445.1 Acidobacteriota bacterium | reverse complement strand
CGCGCGCCTTGTCCTCACGGCCCTTGCGCCCGCTCGCTTCACGACCCGTTGAGAAGTACGGGCTGGTAGCCGGGAGAACTTCCATTGAGCATTGAGGCAAGGGCCCAGAAGCGCAGGGTGCCGCGCCATCGGCGCATCGTCATTGCCGGCTTGATGTTGGTTGTGCTGGCCTTCGTTGCTCTGTTGAGGATCATCCAGCAATCTCCGGCGACGGCTCCCTTGGGAGCGAACACGGTGTTGTTGCACGCCATTACCGTGCTCAACATCACACTACTGCTGGTGCTGCTGCTCGTTCTCGGCCGTAACCTCATCAAGCTGTACGTCGATCGGCGGCGGCGAAAGCTCGGTTCGCGTTTCAGCACCAAATTGGTGGTCACCTACATTGGCCTGGCGCTGGTGCCTTCGGTCTTGCTATTCGTGGCTGCCTCCAACCTGATCCAGAGAAGTGTCGACGCATGGTTTTCGACCACCACCAAGGAAGTGGTTCTCCGCGCCCGCGAGGTGGCCCGCCAGAGCACTCTCGATCAGGAGAACGAGCTTCTGGCCTCCGCTTCCAACCTGGCCGACCTGATCACTGAAGGACGTTTGCTCTCACTGCATTCTTGGCAAGTGCTGCGCAGGGACGTCGAAAACCGGCGGCGGTTGTTGTTGCTCGATGCGGTCAGTGTCTATCAGGGCCAGCAGCTGATGATCGAGCCGGTCGTCGATTCCAAAGGGCCTTTCGCTGCCGCCTCCAAGTCGAGTCCGGCGCTGGTCCACATGGGCGGCGCCAAGACGCCGAGCGGCAACACCCCCGGTCTCATCACACCCCGGCCGGGATCTGGCCCTCTCACCGTGCCGGCTGCCGAGATCACGCTGGCCCTCAGCGGCCACCCCTTCAAGCTGCAAGACAAGCTAGCGGACGGCAATATCCTGGTTCGCGCCGGCGTGCCGATCCGTTCGCCCAACGATCCCGACAAGGTGGAGGGTGTCGTGGTCACCGCCCGGCGACTCTCCGCGGCCCTGGCACAGGAGGCCGGCGCGATCGACTCCCTGTACCGCTCCTACGTCCAGGGAATGGACCAGAAGGAGCCGATCGCCACCGCCTATCAGCTGACCTTCCTGTTGATGACCCTGCTGATCCTCTTCTCGGCTTTATGGGTGGGCCTTCACCTCGCCCGCGGGGTTACGGTGCCGATTCAAAAGCTGGCCGAAGGAACCCGCGCGGTGGCCTCGGGCAACCTCGACTTTCAGGTCGAGGTGGAGGCCCGCGACGAACTCGGTACACTGGTGGACTCCTTCAACCGGATGACCCGTGACCTGCGAGCGGGCCAGAAAAAGCTCAAGCACTCCCGTGACCGGTTGCAGCGTACCAACACCGAGCTGGAAGAACGGCGGCGCTACATGGAGGCGGTTCTGGCCAACATCAACACCGGTGTCATCTCCATGAATGCGGATGGCCAGATCACCACCTTCAACCGGGCGGCAGAGCGCATGCTGGCAATGGAAGCCGGGCACGCCATCGCCCACCCTTACCAGAAGGTTCTCGGCAGCGAGTCTCTCTCCGGACTGCGCGAGCTGATGGACTGGGCCAAGGCGCGCCGCTCGCCGCGGGATCAGGAGCTGGCGGTGGAGGCCGATGGCAGGCGCTTGACCATCGCAGCGCACTGCTCCAGCTTCCGGGACAGCGTCGGCGCCTATCTCGGCACCGTCGTGGTTCTCGACGACTTGACCGAGCTGATCAAGGCACAGAAGGCCTCGGCCTGGCGGGAAGTGGCGCGCCGCATCGCCCACGAGATCCGCAACCCCCTCACTCCCATCCAGCTGTCGGCCCAAAGAATCTCCCGGAGGTACCGACGCGCGGCGGGCGCCGAGGGCCAGTATGACGTCATCGAGGAGGGAACCCGAACCATCCTTCAAGAGGTCGACACCCTCAAGGGACTGGTCAGCGAGTTCAGTCGCTACGCGCGCATGCCGACCGCCAACCTGGTTCCCGCCAACCTCCACGAGATTCTCGAGGCCAGCTTGCTGTCCTGCGCCAGCATGCACGAAGGCATCCGCGTTGAGCGCACCTTCTCACCCGAGGTGCCGATCCTCAAGGCAGACCATGACCAGCTCAAGCGAGCCTTCACCAATCTCTTCGACAACGCCGTCGAGGCCATGGAGGGACAAGGAACTCTGTGGGTGTCCACAGATTTCGACCCCGAGGTCGAGATGGTCCGCGTCGAGGTTGCCGACTCCGGCCCCGGCATTCATGCGGATGACAAGAGACGGCTGTTCCTGCCCTACTTCTCCCGCAAGCACGGCGGCACCGGTCTAGGGCTGGCTATCGTGCACCAGATCGTCGCCGACCACAGGGGTTACGTGCGCGTGGCGGACAATCAGCCACGAGGAACCGTATTCATCGTCGAGTTGCCACGGTGAACAACACTGCTCGGATCCTCATCGTTGACGACGAACGCAACGTTCGCGCCACCCTGAAGGGAGTTCTGGAGGACGAGGGCTATTCCGTGGCGGCCGCCTCCAGCGGTGAGGAGGCCCTCCGGGCTGTCGAGCGGGGTTGCCCCGATCTCATTCTTCTCGACATCTGGTTGCCGGGCATGGACGGGCTCGACGTTCTTACGCAGCTCAACAACAACGGTACCGACGCGGTGGTGGTGATGATCTCGGGACACGGCAGCGTCGAGACCGCAGTCAGATCCACCAAGCTCGGAGCCTTCGATTTCATCGAGAAGCCCCTGTCGCTCGACCGGGTCCTGATGGTGGTCGCCAACGGCCTCAAGCAGAAGCGCCTCGAGGATGAGAACCGCCGCCTTCGCTCCGAGGTGCAGGAGCGCTTCGAGGTGGTCGGCGAGAGCACCGCCATCGTTGCATTGCGCGAGCAGATCGAGCGTGCCGCACCTTCAAACGGGCGAGTGATGATCTACGGCGAGAACGGCACCGGCAAGGAGCTTGTTGCTCGCCGCATTCACATGTTGTCGCAACGTGCTTCTTGTCCCTTCGTGGCGATCAACTGTGCCGCTATCCCGGACGAGCTCATCGAGAGCGAACTGTTCGGCTATCTCCAGGGTGCTTTCACCGGTGCCGTCTCCGACAAGCGTGGCAAGTTCGAGCTTGCCGACGGCGGCACGCTCTTCCTTGACGAGATCGGTGACATGAGCCTGCGGACACAGTCGAAGGTGTTGAGAGTCTTACAGGAGCAAACCTTCCAGCCTGTCGGCTCTACCGACGACATTCAGGTCGACGTGCGGGTGATCGCCGCTACCAACAAGGATCTCCAAAAGGAGATCAGCTCCGGCCGCTTCCGCGAGGATCTCTACTATCGGATCAATGTCATTCCCTTCCAAGTTCCGCCGCTGCGCGAGCGCCGCGATGATATCCCGTTGCTCGCCGACCATTTTCTCAAGGAGTCAGCAGCGGAATATGGCGTGGGGTTAAAGCGATTGAGTCCGGAGGCCGTGGCACGCCTGACCGCCTACCATTGGCCCGGCAACGTGCGGCAGCTCAAGAATATCTGCGAGCGGCTCATGATCATGGGCTCGGGAGAAGATATCACCGAGGCCGATCTCGAGCCGGTCTTCGGCTTCGCGGGGGAGCCCGGCGACAGGTCCCGCGGCGCCGATCTGACCTTGCGCGAGGCGCGCGAGCTATTCGAACGGCGGTTCATTCTCACCAAGCTACGAGAGCATGGCGGCAACGTCCGGCGCACCGCCAAAGCTCTGAACATCGAGCGCAGCCATCTGTATCGCAAGATGAAGTCGTTCGGCATCGGGCCGCGAGAGGCCATCCCCGACCCATCGAGAGCCTCCAGCGCCCGCTGACTCTTGCCCGAACTTCTCAACGGCTCGCGGCTGCGCGTACGCAAGGGCCGCGATGACTGCGTTGCGCTTGTCCCGAGGGCTCGACGTACTGCACGAGTACGCCTGCGCCCTCGAACCGGCGCGCGCCTTGTCCTCACGGCCCTTGCGCCCGCTCGCTTCACGACCCGTTGAGATGTTCGGGCTCTGCTAGAATCTGGCCAGGATGGCGTTTTCCAGCACCTGCCCGGCTCCGAGCTCGTTGATCTGTAAATAGGCACCTGCAGCATCCATGATGACCTCCAGCGGTGCGATGCCCACCAGTTCCGTTTCGAGCACCGTCACGCCGCGCCGGCAAGCCGCGGCTCTGATCTGATCGACCGCCACGTGCAGTGGCGAGGCCTGCGGGTCTTCGACGTTCATCGACACTTGCACCAGGCGGCGCGATGCCAGGCGCACCCCCATGGCCTTGATGCCCGGCAGCCCTCCAGAGGACGCTCGGACTCGAGCAGCGATCTCCTTCGCGACCGCCAGATCATCGCAGTCGAGGACGACGTTGCATGCCACCAGCGGACCGCGGGCCCCGATCACCGTGGCACCGGCGCTCCGGTGCGGTCGGCAAGGACCAAAATCCGGCTGCCACTCGGGCAGAGCCAGCTTCGCCTTCAGCCCCTCGAACTGGCCACGCCGAATGGCGGTGAGATCCCTACGGGCAGGCTGAGTCGCCGCCTCTCGATAGAGGAACACGGGAAGATCGAAGCGCTCCGCCAGCCGCTGACCGAGCCCTCGTGACAGCTCGATGCAGTCCTCCATCGAGGAGCCGTGCTCCGGCAGTGGAACGAATGGGCAAACGTCCACCACGCCGATTCTCGGATGAACACCTCGGTGCGAGCGCATATCAATGAGCTCGATGGCCCTGGCATAGAACTCCTCGAGGGCAGGCAGCAGGGTCTCCGGATCCCCGACCACCGTGAAGACGGTACGGTTGTGGTCGACGTCGGGATGAACATGCAGCAGGGCCGCCCTCCCCGAAACATCCAACGGCTCCGCCAGGCTATCGATCACCGCGGAAGATCGTCCCTCGCTGACGTTGGGAATGCACTCCATCAAGCTGGACATTGGTGAACGCTAGCAAACCAGCGGGGTCTTCAACAACGACTAGCCTCGCATTGACCCGAGCACCCTGCGATTGCTAGCATCTGAGACGTACACCGTGCCAGGGATTGGATTCCTTGAAATGCCCGCGCTGCGGACTTGTCACCTTCGACCACCTGCCGGAGTGCCCTCGCTGTCAACAGTCCTTTTCTCTGGTACGCCCGCTTACCCATCAAGGTCTCGGCAAGTCTCGGCACCTCCTGGTGGACGAGCCCGAGCTCCGGGACCATCTTCGCGATCGGCTCCATCGTGCACGCCTCGACCGGCGCAAGCATAGCGACAACCCTCTGGCCTCGGGTAAGGACCCCGAGGCGCCGGACTGGTACCGTCCCGGGCCCGTTCCCGAGAGCGAGTCCGCGGAGGACGCCTCCGCCCTGACTGGCGACCGGGACGAGCACGACAAGGAGAGAGACAGCGTGCATTCTGCCGATACCTCGCCCAAAGACGACTCAGCGACCAGCGCTGCAACCCTGGAGGAAACCGTAGAAGAGGCCGCCGAAACGCCGGCCGATGCAGCCGCAGAGCTGCCGTTCAGCACCGAGCCACCCAGCTTCATGGACTGGCGCGAGGAGCTGCGCGAGCGACTCAAGAAAATCCGCGCCAAGCGGCTGCAGGAGGAGTCTGTCGCCGAAATCAGCGAACCCCCGGCCATTGCCGAAGCGCCCTTCGAGGTCGAAGCGGCCGAGGTCGCCTCCAGCAACGACATCGACCAGGCTGCAGGCGAGGAGCGCGAGATCGTTGAGGAGATCGTCGCCCTCGATGACATTCGACCCGAGCCGGCGGCGACGGGCTTGCCCGCGCCACCGCCTCCGGCAGCGGCCGCCGCAAGCGCTGATCTGGATCACGAGGCCCCAGAGCTCGCCGCCCCAGCGGGGCAGATCGAGGAACCGCAGCCGATCGAGGACTCCACGCCCGTCGTCGAGCCACAGGCCATCGAGGAGCCAGGACCGATCGAGGAACCACCAGCCATCGAGGAGCCAGGGCCGATCGAGGAGCCCCCGGCCATCGAGGAGCCAGAGCAGATCGAGGAACCGCAGCCGATCGAGGACTCCACGCCCGTCGTCGAGCCACCCTTGGAGATCACTCTCGAGCAGCCGCCGGCGGTGGAGCTAGAGGTCGACGTGGAGCCGCTGACCCAGCCTGAGCCCCCGGCATTCGAACTCGAAGAGAGCGATCGGGAACTCGAGGAGAGCAGCCTGGAACTCGAGCAGAGCGGTCTGGAACTCGATCTATCGCTCGAGCTCGACGATGTGGACGACGCGGCCGGGCCTCACTGGGACCATCCTGTCGCCATCGCTCCGCCTCAGCCGACCGCCTCAGCGATCTCCCGCTCTACCGGACGGCCCGGCCTACGCACGGCCGCCGCTCTCTGTGACGCCCTCATTCTGCTCGGTCTCGGCGGCGCGCTACTGGCCGTGGCTGGCGCGGCGACAGGAGCATCGCTGGGCAAGCTGTTGCGCGAATCCCTCCTGCCACTGTCGCTCGTCTGGGGCATTTTCGCCGTCGGTTACTCGGTATTCTTCGTCGGCACCTGCGGCCAGACCATCGGCAAAATGGTGATGCAGCTGAGGGTGGTGAGCGAGGACCACTTTACGGTCGGATTCCAGCGAGCTGTCATGCGCCTCGCCGCCTACCTGGTGGCGATCCTGCCCCTCGGTCTCGGCTTGCTGCCAGCGCTCAAAGATCCCCGGGGCCGCGCTCTGCACGACCGGCTCACACGGACCCGCGTCGTCAAGGCCTAGCCTGCATTTCTCAACGGCGGTCGTTGCGAGGGGGCGGAGAGGCGCGCGGCT
>JBHHYG010000207.1:0-6737 GCA_046757445.1 Acidobacteriota bacterium | reverse complement strand
ACTTTCGGCGATTTCAACGCCCTCGAAGCTCAATTGGAGCATGGGCATCCTCGCCCTCGTGGGACGGCCGCGCCTGACGAGTAGCGCCAAAGTTGGCCACCTTCGACACGGGCAGGACGCACGGACCGAGCGCGCCAATGTTGGCCACTTTTGACCACGGGCAGGAGGCGGGACCCAACGGGCCGATGTTGGCCACTTGTGGCCGTCCAACTAACTCAAATCGATACAAGGGTTATGCGATCCCCACGTCATGATGTAATATTTATACATCATGATGACCTACAGGGAGTTGAACACACGAACCAGGGTGCCCCGAGAATCTGACCGCGGCCTGACGGGCGGAGAGGCCCGATGAGCCGGACCACCCTCGACCTCGACCCGAGCTTAATCGAGGGGCTAAAGCACATGGCAGCGCGGGGCCGGGAGAGCATGAGCAGGGTTGCCAACCAGCTGCTGCGGGAGGCCCTGCAGCGGCGCCAGCGGGTGCCGGAGGAAGTGCCGAAGTTCCGCTGGCACACCGTGCCCGACGGCCGGCCGACGCCAGGCTTTGATCCGGCCACCCGCGATTACCTGGACATGATCGACGAGCCGACGTGAGCCTGATCGACACCAACGTTCTCGTCTACGCCACCGTGCCCGGCTTTCCCGAACACGCTCGAGCGCGACAACTCCTCGAGGAGATGCTCGCCGGACCACGGCAGCACTTTCTGACCTGGGTCAACGTCTTCGAATACCTGCGCACGGTCACGCACCGCCGCCTGATTCGCCCGGCTCCCCTGCCACTGGACAAGGCGCTCGAAAACACTCACTCGCTTCTGGCGCACCCCCGCATCAGTCGCATCGATCCAGGCCCTGACCATCTGGAGACGTTCAGGGATGTTTGTCGCCAGGCCGGTATCGTCGAGGGGAACTTCGTGCACGACTGCAGGATCGCCGCGATCATGCGCGAGAACCATGTTGATGAGATCCTCACGCACGACAGCGAATTCCGGCGGATTCCGTCCCTCACGGTGATCGACCCGTTCGTGTAGCGGTCCGGGGACGAGGTACCGCGCTTGAAGGCACAACGCGCCGCCGCTGCCGGGCAGGCTCACCACCCGCGGCCGTCCAAGAGGCGTGACACCTGCTCTTGCAGCAGGCCTTCTCTTGACGGAGCAGGAGCTCGCCGTCTGCGAGGTCGTGCTCGATGAACTGACCCGCGAACCTCGGGCTGTAGCGGGTAGCTTTTTTCATCGACGATGATAAAGACGAGTGTGGATACGTATACTTCAGACATAGATACGTATACGGAGGGTCCGGTGAAGAGAAAGCTGACGGTCACCATCGACGAAGAGCTGCTGCCCAGGGCGAAGCGCTACGCTCGTTCCAGCGGGGTGTCGCTGTCACAACTCATCGAGACGGAGCTCAGGGAGTTGACATCGCGAGATAGCGCCTCTTTCTCTGCACGGTGGGGTGGCAGGTTCCGGCCCGCAGCGCACGACGACGACCGCTACCGCCGCTTGGCAAGCAAGTACTTGTGAGGCTCCTTCTGGACACCGGCGTTCTCATCGACCTGGCGCTCGGCCGGCCCCCTCACGCCGAGGCGGCCTCCCGGCTACTCGACCATCTGGAGCAGCGACCCGGCGAGGCTTTCATCGCTTGGCACACCATCTCGAACTTCTATTGCCTCGTCGAGCCCGACAAGGGTCGCACCGGCACCCGTGAGTTTCTGTTGGATCTCGTGCGGTTCGTGGAGGTGTCGCCAACCACTACCGATAGTGTCAGGTTCGCCGGTGGGCTAAGAATGAAGGATTTCGAAGATGCCATGCAGGTGGCGGCCGCTGTCGCCTGCAAAGCCGAAGTCATCGCCACGCGCAACGTCCGGGACTACGCAAAGGCGCCCGTCAGGGCCGCAACTCCCACCTCCTTGATGCGCGAGTGGGCCTAACCCGCATCGCTCATCATCTCCCCTCTACAGGCACGGCTGGCCCGAACTCCGCAACGGGTCGCGAAACGAGCTTGCGCAAGGGCCGCGAGGACAAGGCGCGGTCCGGCTTGATGGCCCGGTCGTAGTCGTGCAATCGCTATGAAAAAGTATTCGTTGTATTTTCGCGTATTTCTGATATACTATCGTCATGCAACTAGCGAGACCATCGTCGATCCCAAGCTCTGCCGCGGTCGAAGAGCACCACCGACTGCCCGCGCCAACCGCCGCCGTGCAACACCACAACCCCTCGGCCGCCCTAAACGTTGCCGCGGCCGAAGACCCCGGCCTACTGCGCGCATCGAGCGCCGCCGCGGAGCACAACGACCCTCTGGCCGGCGCCGCGGCGGCAACGAAGCGCCACCATCGCTTCTGGGTAGGTGCCAGCGAGGCGGAGCACTACGATCGTTTGGCTGTGGCAGCGGCTCAGGCCTACGCGGCGGGCGTGCGCCCGGACATTTTCGCCTCCTCTCGTGTGCGGAACAGCCTGGCCTACAAGCGGCTCGGGTATCGCACGCTGGCCACCTACGCCAACGAGGAGCTCGGCATCGGCGCCCGTACTTTCCGGCGCATGGCGGCGCTGGGGCGCAAGCTGGCGACCCTGCCGCAAACCCGTCAGGCCTACTTGGCCGGCGAAGTGACGCGAACCAAAGCCGAGGCGATAGCGCGTGTGGCTGGTCCCGAGGACGAAGCACGCTGGCTGGAGCTGGCTCGCCGCAATTCGGTCCGCTCTCTCAACGACATCGTTCGCCAACTTCGAGGAGTACGTGCGTGAGCGCGTGGGAATCTCGCTGCGGACAGCACAGCGCCTGATCCGCGCCGAGCGCGGCGGCTGCAACCAACCGGCCTTTGCCACCGCATACCGTGAAGGGAAGCTGACGCCCCTGAAAGCGGACCAGCTCTTGCGACTGTTCGACCTCGGCATCCAGGCTAGCGCGGCCGAAGCGTGGGTGGAGTACGGCCGGCGGATGACCTTTCAACGCCTCTGCGACGCTGTCGAATGGGCTCGCGCTCGCGCCGCCGAAGACGGCCGCTGGGTCAACGACGACAGCATGCCGCCCCACCCCCGCAGGCGGTTCATCCCCCGGTTGGATGACGGGGCCACGGAAGCTGAGCAGGAAACTCCAGAAAACCCCACCGCGCCAATGTTGGCCACTTTCGGCCAGGGGCAGAACGAGGAACTGACCGCGCCAATGTTGGCCACTTTCAGCCACGGGCAGAACGAGGAACCCCCCACGCCCGCCGGGCCCGAAGCGCTACGGGCCCTGCTGCTGAGGCCCTACCCGATCTCCTGGGCGGGCCAACCGACAGGGGTCTCCGTCGAGATCTGGATCACCCGGGGCGAAAAGGCGGCCCTCGATCGAGCGATCGCGGAGGTGCGCAGGGTCCGCGGGCCGAAGTGGCCGCTGTGGGCCTGTTTGAACGATCTGCTCGACCACTTCATCGGCGCCTACGACAGCCATTACTACAAGTCGATGGGGCGGCAGTACCCGGTGCTCGATCGCGACGGCTGGCGCTGCCAGGCGCCCGGATGCACGGCCCATTCGGGACTGCACGTGCATCACATCCTGTTTCGGAGCTGCGGCGGCAAAAACAAAGGCGGCAACCTCGTAACCTTGTGCGATTTTCATTATCTGGCCATCCATCGGCAATGGATCCGCTGCTGGGGCGAAGCACCACACCGCATACGCTGGACCTTCGGGGTCAGCTCCGATCCCACCGTCATCCACGGGCCGGCCGCTCGCTTCCTCGGACAATACCGCTTGCAGGACGACGAGATCTGGAACTATGTGGAGCTGCGGCTGTTCGGCTCGATTTGGCGCCCCGGCCGCCGGCAGCGAGCGGCAAGCTAACCTTGGACCAGCTCGCGTATCTCGCCACGAACCGTGGTGAGAGATGCCGGCTAGCCTATCGACCGCTAGCGGCCGCCGATCGCCCGCTACCTTGATGCGCGAGTTGGCGTAGTCGGCGCGCAGCCGCCGCCCCCGCGGGTGTTGCCGTGCACAATTAGGAAACGCCGTCGGAAGCGAGAAAGACGCCGTTAGCCGCTCCTCCGGCCGGGCGAGACGGCGCAGCGGCAAGTCAGCATTACACTGCCTAGCATTTTTCAACGGGTAAATAATTAGTATTGAACAGTAAAGATCAGTAGATTATAGTCGCCGGACAATGTGCGCTAGAAACTCCCAACCTGACTACCGCTGTGTCGCCCTACTCCTGGTGCTGGCTGGCGTACTGGCGAGCGGCTGCTCCTCGTCCGAGACTCCGACCGGCCCGAACGCCATCGCCCCCGCCCTGGTGTCGGCGGCCGCCAATTCGCTGCGGTTGCCAGGCGTTGGCCAAATTGCGGCAGAGGCCACGGTGATCCCCGCTAACGAGACACCACTGGCGGGAAAGAAGGCTGTCTCCGAGGCGACCGACGCCGAGCCCTCCAACTTCGAGATCACTGCTCCCCAAGACGAGGGCAACGGGGGCACCGGCCAGCTCGAAGAGCTCGTCGACCCGGCCGCCATGTTGATCATCAAGGCCTCTCCCAAGAAGCCCGCGCCCGGTAAGAAGGTGACCTTCACGGTCACCGCCTATCGGGGAACCGGCAAAAAGGTCAAGGGTCAGCTCGAGGTCAAGTTTGGCGACGGCAATACCGAGCTGATCAAGAGATTCAAGAACGGAGCCACCCTCGGCCACACGTACGAAGACGGCGGTAGCTTCAACATGAGGGCGACGCTCACCGAGCCCGACGGCAGTAAGACCAAGGCGTCGCGAGAGGTAGTGGTCAAGACGAAGGGTGGCGGCATTGACGAGCTCGACCCGAAGTCGGTCATCTGGCTGGACACCAACATCACCAAGTGGTCGATCACTTCGACGATCACCAAAGTAGATATCTCCAGCTCGCAAATCTGTATCTCTCACACCAAGTCGGGGCAGTGGCCGGTGAGCACTACCGCTCTCGAAGGCGCCTCGCTCGAAGGCAACCCGTGGGTGATTGCCAAGATCGGCGGCCAGTGGTACGGAGCGACCTACGAGTGGCTGAAACCAGGTCAGACGTGCAAGGGAATCGCCGGCAAGGACTTCGTCGACCAAATCAACATTCCTCCGATGAGTAGCTGGACGCCGAAGAGCGGTGACCAGGTAGGTTTTGTGGTCACCACGATCGCGCGGCTCGGCAAGAGAACCTCGGACGAGCGCACGCAAATCGTGCTGGTGGTTTGGCCGTAGGCTCATGAATTCGACGGCGCGCATCTTCGGGTTGTTCCTTGCCGGCTTCTGCAACCTCGCTGCCGACTTTTCAGCCCCAGAGCCCGCCGATGGCTTTTCGACCCTGGAGCCTGCTGCCGGCTTTTCGGCCCCGGAGCCTGCCGCCGCGCCTCTCGGCAGACGATCTGAGCTTCGCTTGGTTACCGAAGGGTTGGGGCACCTGGACGGCTCCATCGATTATCGCCAGCTTGTCTTCGATGAAACACGAGGACGGTTCGTGCCTCTCGGTCAAGCCGCTCACAACCCGCTCGGCCACCCCTTTTCCCATCAGGCTGCCCCGGAGGACCCCTCTTTCCAACCGCTTATCGTCAAACAAGCCGTGCGCTGGGAGACGGCGGCCCCGATCAACTTCCGCTGGACGCGAAAGTTGAGGAAGCACCGCAAGGAAATCACCGAGGTGCTCGACAAGTTTGTCGATAAGAGGACAGGGCATCCCGGGGTTCCCAAGACCGACGGGCCGCTCGGGAACAAGAAGGTGGGCATCAAGCAACTGGAAGACCCGATTGAAAACAGGGACCAGAAGAACTTCAGCGGCACCAACGACATGGTCAGGACGGACGATAACCAGACGTTTTTTGGTGTGCCGGAAGATGTCGTCATCAGGAGCCTCCGCATGGATAGGGTCGAGTGCACATTCGGTAAGAAGACCATACGGTGCACACGGCGAACTGTGGAGGGAGACATCCATTTCTCCAGCAAGGAAAAGGAACCGAGCGAGCCCAACGGGGTGGCCCGGGTCGGGTTTTTCGAGGATTTGAGCCTCTTCCAACGGCAGGTCTTCATCACCTGGGCGGTGAAGTCTATACACGGCCAGGATAGCGATGCCTGGGCGCACCACATCACCGGCACTCGAGACGAGATCACCCCTGCGGCCTTGAAGAAAAAGAGCAGCAGGACCAACCAGGAGAGCCGCGACTACGACAACGCGCTGTACAGCGTCACCCCCCAGGCGGCCCCGGAACGCACGCGGGGGCCCAAGGGACCACGGCTGTTGCCGATGCCCGGCGCGGTCATCGACATCGGCCCCCTGGAGCCGACCTTCGACTCAACGATGAGCTTGCGCGAGAACATCTTTCGGCAGGAGGCCTTCTTTGTCACCGATCTCGCCGCCCCGGACTCCAAGAACCGAATGACCCTGCAGATCTTCAACGGGAACTCGACGAAGAGGGAAGACCGAATCATCTCCGTGGCAGGATTCTCGGTCGACCGGATCATCAAGTTCAACGACGGTTCGGAGGGGTTGAGGGATTATCTGCTGAGCAACGTGGCAATCGGCGGCGCAGGCTCTTACAAGAAGCTCAAGGACTTCGTCATGCAAAACGGCGAGGCCGCGATCGTCAACGGAATCAGTTGGGACCACGTTGTCGATGTGACCGCCAAGCTCAAGGTGGGCGCGCAGTCCGTCAAAGGGCAGTACAAGCTGGCCCTGAACGAAGATCCGGTTTCATCGAACCCGAGAAGGCAGTAGGCCTAGCCCGCATATCTCAACGGTTTGCTGCTGCGGGCGCGGCAAAGGGCGCGC
>JBHHYG010000206.1:0-6738 GCA_046757445.1 Acidobacteriota bacterium | reverse complement strand
AACGCGCCCCTTCCCGCGCCCGCAGCAGCAAGCCGTTGAGATATGCGGGCTAGCGTCGCCTCCGGAGTGCCTGCTCGATCTCCCTCTGCGCCGCCTCGCGGCGCTTTGCCTCACGCTTGTCGTAGGCCTTCCTGCCGCGCGCCACGGCCAGCTCCACCTTTGCCCAGCCGCCACGGAAAAAGATGCGGAGAGGGACCAGGGTAAAGCCGCGCTCCGATGTCATGCCGCGCAGACGATCGATCTGGCGGCGGTGAAGCAGGAGCTTGCGGGGCCGCTCGGGCTCGTGCTGGTTGTGCGGTCCGGCGGGCGGATAGGGACCGATGTGACAGTTGTGGAGAATCACCGCGTCGCCCTCGACGCTGGCGTAGGCATCTTTGAGGTGAGCGCGTCCGTTCCTCAGCGCCTTGACCTCAGAGCCCGCCAGCGCGATGCCCGCCTCGTAGGTCTCGACCAGCTGGTAGTCGTGCCGAGCCCTCCGGTTGACAGTCACCACCTTGTCGACATCACCCATTTGCAAGGACCCTATAGGGGTCTATTAGCCTGGATTTCACGAGGAGGAAGGACAACCAGAGTAGGAGGTTGAAAGATAGTTAGGGCTCTCTGCACCCCCGTCAGAGGCGAACGATGTGGGGCCCCTCGTTGCCGGCGGTGACGTTGCGGGTATCGATCAGAATCGACGCCGCCTTGATCAAATCAGGCCAATCAAAGGCCCGGTGATTGGTGCAGACCACTACGCAGTCGTATTCTTTGCAGACGGAAGGCAAACCGTCGACGGAGGTCAGCGGCGGGTCGAACCCCTCGCTCAGCAGCGGTACATGGGGGTCGCTGTACTCCACCTGGGCTCCGCTCGCCGCCAACAACCGCATGATATCGATCGCCGGTGACTCACGAACGTCGTCGACGTTGGGCTTGTAGGCAACCCCGAGGATCAGGATCCTGGCACCGTTGACGCTCTTCTTCCGATCGTTCAGGGCATCAGCGATTTTGCGCACCACGTGCTCGGGCATGGCAGCGTTGATCTCACCGGCCAGCTCCACCAGCCTCGCCTTGTAGTCGAGTGTGCGCACCTTCCAGGTCAGGTAGTGAGGATCCACCGGGATACAGTGTCCACCCAGGCCCGGCCCTGGGTAAAAAGGCATGAAGCCGAACGGCTTGGTGGCCGCCGCTTCGATCACCTCCCAGGTGTCGATCTCGAGCCTCTCGCACATCATCGCCACCTCGTTGACGAGGGCGATGTTGACCGCCCTGAAGGTGTTCTCGAGCAGCTTGACCATTTCGGCGGCCCGGCAGGAGGAAACCACGTGAACGTCGTCGACGATCGTCCGATAGAGTGCTGCTGCGACTTCGCCACAGGTGGGTGTGTAGCCGCCGACGATCTTCGGAGTGTTGGCGAGCGAGTAGGTGTCGTTGCCAGGGTCGATTCGCTCGGGCGAATAGGCGAGAAAGAAGTCCTTACCCGCTTGCCCGCCGTTGGCCTTGAGACGGGGCAGCAGAATCTCCTCGCTGGTCCCCGGGTAGGTGGTGCTCTCCATGATGATCAGCATGCCAGGATGAAAGCAGGCAGCAACTTGCTCGGCCGCCGCTAGCACATAGGAGACGTCGGGATCCTTAGTCTTGCTCAGCGGCGTGGGTACGCAGATGAGCACTGCATCGAGGTTGGCGAGCACTGCAACCTCATCGGTGGCGGCAAGCCGGCCCGAGCCAACCGCGGCAGCGAGACGGCCGTCGTCGATATCGCCAACGTACGATTCCCCCGCCCGCACGCGATCGACACGCCTTGGGTCCACGTCGAGCCCGGCCACCCGGTAGCCTGCCTCGGCGAAGGCTACGGCGAGGGGAAGGCCGACGTATCCAAGCCCCATGACGCCAACGTGCACCGAGCGCTGCTGAATCTTCTTGATGAACTCGTTCACTGTCGCTTGTGCTCCGGATCGGCGGAGATCCGGCCGATCGGAACCGCCGATGCGGCGGCGAAAGGTGAGTATAGCAGGGGGCCGTGGATGCCGATGGGGATGGCCGGCAGAAGGTAGTGTCCTACAATATCCGATTGGGGTGTTCTTCCTGCTGTCCAACTGGCTGCGGGGAATCTCTTGCGAACCGAAAGCGTTTTCATCGGACTGGGCTCCAACCGTGGCAACCGCGCCGCCCACCTGCGCCTCGGCCTGGCAGCGTTGCAACGTCAAGGCATCTCGCTGGGCGCCATCTCCTCCCTCTACCTCACCGAGCCTGTCCTCGCGCCTTCTCGCGGGAACGGTCGCCATCCCTGGTACCTCAACTGCGTGGCCACGGTGGAAAGCCCGCAGGCAGCAGACGAAGTGCTGAGAATCTGCCTCGAGATCGAGAAGCTCAGCGGTCGCGTCAGAGACCCGAGGGGACCGCAACCGCGACCCCTCGATCTCGACCTGCTACTGTACGGCACAGAGGTCATCGAGACGACATCCTTGCAAGTGCCTCATCCTCGCCTCCATGAGCGCCGGTTCGCGCTGCTACCCCTGAGCGAGCTGGCACCGGAGGCCGTTCACCCGACAAAAGGGGCGACGGTCGAGGAGCTGCTGGCGATGCTACCGCCTCGAGAAGGAGTATGGCTGCTGGCACCGCCACTGACGATCGGAACGGCCTGATGCGGTGGAACTACATCGCCTTCGAGGGGCCGATCGGAGTGGGCAAGACTAGTTTGGTCAGCCTGCTGGCGGAGCGGCTCGGGGCGGTAAGAATCCTCGAGGATGTCGCCAACCCGTTCCTGGAGGCTTTTTATGCCGAAGCGGCAGGGGCAGCCTTCCAGGCGCAGCTCTTCTTCCTCCTGTCTCGCTACAGGCTGCTGACCGAGGCCGCCCAGGGCGAGCTGTTCCAGCAATTGACCCTCGCCGACCACACCTTCCAAAAAGATCGAATCTTTGCCCACCTGACTCTCAGCGACAGCGAGCTGATGCTCTACGAGCGCCTCTGGTCGCTGCTCGCTTCCCAGGTACCGACGCCCGACATGGTCGTCTACCTGCAGGGCAATACCGAGGTGCTGATGCAGCGGGTGAAGAAACGCAACCGCCTGGAGGAGGCAAATGTCTCCTACGAGTACCTCGATGAGGTCAACCAGGCATACGCTCATTACTTCTACCACTACCGCGATACACCGCTGCTGGTGATCAACACCTCCGAGATCGACTTCGTCACCAATCCCGACGACCTGGATGATCTGATCGCGCAAATCGATGCCATGGAGACGGGGACCCTCGTCTACGTGCCCCGGCACATGCGCTAGCCCGCATTTCTCAACGGGTCGTGAAGCGAGCGGGCGCAAGGGCCGCGAGGACAAGGCGCGCGCCGGTTCGAGGGCGCAGGCGTACTCGTGCAGTACGTCGAGCCCGCGAGCCAAGCGCAACGCAGTCATCGCGCGCCATTGCGTACGCGCAGCCGCGAGCCGTTGAGAAATGCGGGCTAGGAGGCCCTTTCCCTGAACTTCTCGCGGATGCCGTAGCGCTTGATCATCTCGTTGAGGGTTGTCGGCTTGACATCGAGGAGCCTGGCGGCGTCCTTCTGGATCCAGCCGGTCTTGCGTAGCGCATCGAGAATGAGTTGCCTCTGAAACTGCTGCACCACGTCCTTCATCGGCAGGCCCTCGGGCGGCACGTGCATGGTCGGCGTGGAGGCTTCGAAGGTGGCGGGCTCGATGTATTCACGAATCAAGTCCACGCTGATCAAGCCGTTTTCGGGCGCCAAGACTACGGCGCGCTCGATTGCATTCTCGATCTCTCGCACATTGCCCGGCCACCGGTAACTCTTGAGCAGTTCGAGCGCTTCCTCGCTAACCGTCAGATCGTGGCGGTTGTTCTCGCTGCCGTACATGTCCAGGAAGTGCTGCACAAGCAAGGGAATGTCATCCACGCGCTCACACAACGGTGGCAGGGTAATGGTGATGACGTTGATGCGATAATAGAGATCCTCACGGAACTTACCCTCGGAAACCAGTCGCTTGAGCTCGGCGTTGCTCGCCGCGATGATGCGCACGTCGACCTTGATCGTATCGACCGAACCCAAGCGCATGAATTCCTTCTCCTGAATCACGCGCAGCAGCTTGGCCTGAACGTCGAGGCCGATGGTGCCGATCTCATCAAAGAAAATCGATCCACGGTCGGCAATCTCGAACAGGCCTTTCTTGTTGACAACCGCGCCCGTGAAGGCTCCCTTGACATGGCCGAAGAGGTTGCTCTCGAGCAGCTCCGAGGGCATCGAGCCGGAGTTGACGACGACGAACTTCCCGCCGGCCCGGGTACTGTTCATATGGATGGCCTTGGCCACCAGCTCCTTGCCTGTGCCGCTTTCGCCCTGGATGAGAATCGTCGACCTCGACGGCGCTGCTTGTTCCACCAGCGCGAAGACCTCTTGCATGCGACGATTCTTGCCGATGATGTTCTCGAAGCGGTACTTGTCTCGCAGCGTTCGCCGCAGGGTTTGAACTTCCTCCTCCAGGCGTCGCTGGTGGATGGCATTCTTCACAACCACCAGCACCTCGTCGTTCTTGAACGGCTTGGTGATGTATTCGTGGGCGCCTTTTTTCATCGCCTCAACGGCGGATTCCACCGAGGCGAAGGCGGTAATCATGACCACTGGTAGGGAAGCATCGTGCTGCCTGAGCGCCTGCATCGTTTCGATGCCGTCGATCCCCGGCATCATCAGGTCAACGATGGCACAGTCGTAGGCCTTCTCGGCTGCCAGCATGATCCCCTGCTCGCCGGACTTGGCGACATCGACCTCGTAGCCCTCCTCGCGCAAGAAATCCGCGAGGATCTCCTGCATGATCGCCTCGTCGTCGACGACCAGGATGGTGGCCTGATCATTCATGCTCAGAGATTCCAGGAGGGTTTCGGTAACCTTCACACCATGCCGATCCTCGAGTTGACGGGCGGAGCAAGGCCGTCCTTCAAGAACTCAGCTCGCCGCACGCGCGCGGCTCGCCGCTGCCAGCGGCAAGGCTACACGGAAGCAGGTCCCCTTGCCCGGCTCGCTCCGCACGGTGATCGTGCCGCGGTGCTCTTGAATGATTCCGTAGCTCACCGACAGGCCGAGCCCGGTTCCTTTACCGGTTCCCTTGGTCGTGTAGAAGGGGTCGTAGATCTTGTGAATATCCTCCGCTGCGATGCCTTCACCCGTATCAGCGACCTCGAGAACCACCGCACCGTTTTCCTGAACGGTCCGAATACGCAGCTCGCCGCCCTTGGGCATCGAGTCGCGAGCGTTCAACACCAAGTTCATCAAAACCTGCTGCAACTTGCCCACGTCACCCCAGACAGGAGGCAGGGGCTCCATGAGCACTGTTTCCACACTCACTTTGGGATTCGACAGCGGTACCTCGGCGAGGGATAGTGTCCCGCTCACCACGGAGTTGACGTCGACTGGCTGCATCTCCGAGGCCTGCTGGCGAGAAAAGTTCAGCAGGTTGTTGACAATTCTAGAGGCGCGGAAGGTTTGCTTTTCGATCTTCTCGAGGATGGGGCGGCGCGGATCGTTCTCCGGCAGCTTGCGCTGCAGCATCTGTACGTATCCGGAGATCCCCGCCAGGGGAGTGTTGACCTCGTGGGCCACCCCGGCAGCCAGCAAGCCGACGGAGGCGAGCTTGTCGGATTGACGCAGCTGCGACTCTAGCTCACTCTGGTCGGTGACATCGTCAACGATGATAACAGTGGCATAGGGGCCCTCCTCGCCCAGCAGCGGCGCCACCGACAAGTGGATGACACGGTCCCGCTCGTCACGGGTCCGCAGCGCCACCCGATAGGCCGAAGCCAGCGGCGCGTCGCCCTGTGCCACACGCTGCCTGGCCTGCTGCAGGGCCACCAAGAAGGCCGACGGGAAAAGCTCCTCGACCTGCTTGCCGTAGGCCTCTTCGCTAGCCAAGCCATAGAGGCCCTCGAGTGACTTGTTCCATGAGCGTACCCGACCGTCGACATCGAGCACCATGACCCCCACCTTGATGCTCTCGACGATGTTCTCGTTGTAGTTCTTGAGGCGCTCGAACTCCCGCGCGCGGCGTTCCGCTTGCCGGTAGAGCATGGCGTTGTCGATGGCCAGCGCCGCATGAGCGGTGAGCATCTGCAAAACTCTGAGATCTTCCGACGATAGGTAGTCACCAGAAAGCGTACGACCGAGCGCCAGCACCCCCATCAACTCGCCCTTCACAATCAATGGCAGGAAGTAGGCGAGATCCTCCGAAGCCAGGATCTCCCGCTCTTCGGGGAACTCTTCCAGCAGTGTCGACATGTCGTCAACGTAGAGGAACTCCCGGTTGACAAGCACCGAGGTGAGAAAGCGGGAGAAGTCGGCTGAGAACTGTTTGCAGTCGCAGGGTGAGATGGTGGCCGAAGCCATACACAGCTGTGGTCCGGACTCCGCGCGCAGTAAGACCGCAACCCGCCCGACATTGACCATACTGCGCACACGCTGGATGAGCAGGTCTACAACCTGGTCGATATCCAACTCGGTGTTGAGTTGCCGCCCGAAGTCCAGGAGGCCACGGCGGGCACGGTAATGCTCGCGGTAGTAGAGCCGATCCAACAGATCCTGAACCCGATCCTTGAGCGGGGCGAAAGCGAAAGCGACCAGTAGCGTGGCGACCAGGGCACCCGCCCGGGAGAGCTGCGGGTCGATGCCGCCGAGCAGGTCACGCAAGCTCCACTCGGTACCCAGGTAGACCCCCAACACCGCCAGCGCTGCGACCATGTAGGCCAGGGCGCGTTTGAGGATCACCTC
>JBHHYG010000205.1:0-6748 GCA_046757445.1 Acidobacteriota bacterium | reverse complement strand
GGTGCGGCGCTCAATACACCGTAAAACAGGGCAAGAAGGGGCTCGAGGCCCGGCCCGCCCCCCCCCCCCCCCCCCCCCCCCCTCGGCCCCTCGACCCCGATGCCATTGGCCAGGCGCGCGTCTGGTAGGCGCAAGCCTCTTCGCCCCCTGGCGACGACCGCCATTGAGAAGTGCGGGCAAGATGCCGCGGCCTGCAGGCTCCGGATCCCGGAAGGCGGTGCTGGAATGGGCATCGCCTTACCCTCGCGGGTGGCGGGGTAGGATAGAATCCACGCCCATGGAAACGGCAGCCCGTCTCGAGACCCTCGATGCCCTGGTGTCGCTGTGTAAGCGGCGTGGGTACATCTTCCAGAGCAGCGAGATCTACGGCGGCCTCAACGGCTTCTGGGACTATGGTCCCCTGGGGGTCGAGCTGCGCCGCAACGTTTTGGATTTCTGGTGGAACAGCGTCGTTCGCGAGCGCCAAGACGTTGTCGGCTACGATGCTTCCATCATCATGCACCCCGGTGTATGGAAGGCCTCGGGACACGTCGACTCTTTCTACGACATGATGGTCGACTGCCTGTCCTGCAAGCGGCGCTTTCGGGTCGATCACCTGATGCGGGACCTGGAGACTGAGGGGCCGCCGGAAGGAGAGGAGATCTGGGGGGGCAGTCATAGGCCGGTATGCCCGGATTGCGGCGGCGAGCTGACCCAGCCTCGGCAATTCGGCCTCATGTTCGAGACCTATGTCGGGGCGACCAAGGACTCTCAGTCGGCGGCCTACCTGCGGCCCGAGACGGCACAGGCGATCTTCGTCAACTTCCGCAACGTTCAGCTGGCAACGCGGATGAAAGTACCGTTCGGGATCGCCCAGTCGGGGAAGGCCTTCCGCAACGAGGTCACACCACGGAACTTCACCTTCCGCTCGCGTGAGTTCGAGCAGATGGAGCTGGAATACTTCGTTCACCCCGATGAGCAAGACCACTGGCTCGAGTACTGGCTGCGGGAACGACTGGACTGGTACCGGCAGATCGGAATCGCTGACAAGCGGCTGCGCCTGCGTCCCCATGGGGAGGAGGAGCTGGCCCACTACGCCAAGAGTTGTACGGATGTCGAGTACGAGTTCCCTTTCGGCTGGCAGGAGCTGGAAGGCATCGCCAATCGTGGCTGCTTCGATCTCGAGCAGCATATGACGGCCTCGGGCAAGGATCTCGGTTTTTTCGATGACGCCCGGCAGGAGAAGTTTGTGCCCGCGGTCATCGAGGCCTCGGCGGGGCTCGACCGCACGCTGCTGACGATCCTCGTGGACGCGTTCGCTATCGAGGAGGTCAGGGGAGAAGAGCGGACGGTGCTGCGCCTTTCGCCTCACGTCGCGCCTCGACAAGTCGCTGTTTTCCCTCTGGTGAAAAAGCTGGCCGAGCCTGCTCACAAGCTGGCTGAGACCCTGAGACGACATTTCAACGTGCTCTACGACGAGGGCGGTAGCATCGGCAGGCGTTATCGGCGGGAAGACGAAGTGGGAACTCCCTTCTGCGTGACCGTGGACTTCGACAGTCTGGAGGATGAAAAAGCGACGGTACGCGACCGTGACACCATGGATCAGGTGCGGGTGTCGCTTGATGGGATAGTTCGCTACCTGGCTGAGAGGCTGTCGCCGAGGTCGTGATCTCGATCGCAAGGCTCATCCGCGGACGTCGCCATCGCCCTCGCCACGAACGTTACCGTACTTATGAAACGGCGCACTGAGGCCGCCAGGGCGAGGTCAGCTCGGGCAGGCGCGAAGGATGCGCGCCGGCAGGCGCTCCGGCTGATTCACGAGCGACTGACCGATGCCTACGGCAGCCCTTCGCCGAACTCCCGCAAACCGCCCCTGGACGAGGTGGTCTTCACGATCCTTTCGCAGAACACGACGGACAGCAATCGTGACAGGGCCTGGGCCGGGTTGTGGGACCGCTTCGATAACTGGGGGAGTGTCGCTCGTGCCCCGGCTTCGCGGATTGCCAGTGCGATTCAGAGCGGCGGGTTGCAGCAGGTCAAGGCTCGACGCATCAAGGAGTTGTTGCGACAGGTGAAGCAAGAACGAGGCTCCTACGATCTGGACAACCTGAGAGCCCTCGAGATGCCGGAGGTCCGCCGCCGGCTGTCACGCTACAAGGGTCTCGGTGCCAAGAGCATCAATTGCGTTTTGCTCTTTTCGCTAGGCCGACCCGCCTTTCCCGTGGATACACACGTACACCGGGTTCTACGGCGTATCGGTGTCCTCGAGACCGCCGACCTGAGCCGGGCCAATCGGGAGATTCAAGAAGAGGCGCCCGCGCGACTTGCCTATCCACTCCATATGAACGTCATTCGCCACGGCAGGGAGGTTTGCACCGCCCGGCGGCCGCGCTGCGACAGCTGTGTCCTCGAGGACCTATGTGGATACTCGGACAAGTAGCCTATATGTCTCATCGCTCTCCTGCTGCGGGCGCCGAGATATTCAGGTTGGAGCAGGCGAGTCGATGAGCTTCTACATCACCTGCGCCATCGATTATCCGAACAGCCACCCCCACATCGGCACCGCCTACGAGAAGATCGCCGCCGACATGATTGCCCGCTATAAGCGGCTGGCCGGTGAGGACGTTCACTTCCTGATGGGCCTCGACGAGCATTCTCAAAACGTCGAGCGGCGGGCTCGCGAGGAGGACCTCGATCCGGTGCGGTTCTGTGACCGCATGGAGGAGATTTTCCGGCGCGCCTGGTCGGTCGTGCACGTCGAGTACGATGGCTTCATCCGCACCACAGAGCCACGACATCGCCGCGCCGTGGAGGCGATGGTGGCGCGTGCGGGGGCTGCCGGCGATCTCTTCCCAGGCACCTACACGGGCTGGTACTGCGTCAGCTGTGAAGCTTACTACCTGGAGCGCGACCTGGTGGAGGGCAACTGCCCCGTGCACGGAGTGAAGCCCGCTTGGCGCGAGGAGGAAAATGTTTTCTTCCGCCTCTCCAACTATCGCGATCGCCTGCGACGGCACATTGACGAACATCCAGAGTTCATCCGGCCCGAGGTGCGCCGCAACGAGATCCTCGCTTTGCTGGCTGAAGGGCTCGAGGATATCAGCGTCTCGCGATCCAGCTCGGGCTGGGGCATCCCGATGCCCGGGCATCCGGGTCAGGCCGTCTACGTATGGTTCGATGCCCTGACCAACTACCTCAGCGCCTTGGGTTTCCCGGACCGGACCGGCCTCTATGAGCGTTTCTGGCCGGCAGACGTGCACTTGGTGGGGAAGGACATCACTCGCTTCCACGCCGTGATCTGGCCGGCCATGCTGATGTCGGCGGGGGTGCCGTTGCCGCGGACGATATTCGGCCACGGCTGGGTGCTGACCTCGAGTGGGAGAATGAGCAAGACGCTTGGCAACGTCATGGATCCGATCGCTGCGGCGGAACGGTTCGGCGCTGATGCGCTCCGCTACTTTTTGCTACGAGAAGTGCCGTTCGGCCGAGATATGGAGTTCGATTACGAGCGCTTGCTGAACCGCTACAACGCCGACCTCGCCAATGACCTCGGCAATCTCTTCCAGCGCACCCTGACGATGGCCAGCAAATATCGCGGCGGCAAGCTCGAAGAGCTTCCCTCCTCGACGCCGTCGCTGACCGGACTCGGAGAGCAAGCGGCGGAGTTGCTGCTCGGCTACCAGAAGGCCCTCGAGCGTTACGACCTGCAAGGTGGACTTACTGCTGCGTGGAGGCTGGTGGCGGCAGCCAACTTGGCCATTGATACCCACAAGCCGTGGGAGTTGGCACGACAGAAAGGCCGCGACCAGGAGCTCGATCGGGTGCTGGCGGAGCTGGTGGCGGCGCTCCGCCACCTGGCCATGCTGATCTATCCGGCGATGCCGGAAAGGGCCGCGGCGATGGCTGCCCAGCTCGGTTGGCAACAACAGCCGGCACAGTGGCGTCTGGAGAGCTTCTTGGATCCTCTCGCCGCACCCAGGGTGGTGAGCCCGGGTGAGCCGCTGTTTCCACGCCTAGCCCGGACTGCTGCAGATCGTTCGGTGGGGTAAGTAGCCGCTGCTGCGCTGCCGCTACTTCAAGATCCGATGTGCGGATCGATCGAGGTCGTAGACGTGTCGGTGCGCCTTGTCGATGCTGTCACGCAGGTTGCTTCCACAAGCCAGCAGCGTTGCCAGTGCAGTCGGCGCCGCGTTCGGCTCGGATTCCGGAGAAGGCGGTGGGTAATCGAGCAAGCCCGGTCCGTGCTGGTCGACGAAGACTTCGATGCTACGGCCCTCGTGGCTTCCGGCCCGCAACCATGCCGCCCTTGCCCCGAGGTCCAGAAGGCGCTGGCCGGCCATCTTCATGTTGGGAAGGGAATCGTCGGCCCCTGGCACCAGTCCACTGGCCTGCCGTGCTGGTAGAACCACGGCCGTGGCCTCTGTCAGCAGCCGTCTTCGCACCGTCGTCAGAGCCCAGCGCCCGACCAGAGGCCGGGCGTCGAATGCAACAGACAGAGGTGCCAGTACAATGGTGGAGGGCCCGCACGCGTGCAGTCGCCGGGCGACTAGACGAACATGTCGTGCCCGTGTGAGCACGCCGACCATCGCTGCCACCGGGGCGCACTCCAGGGCCGCATCGAGCATGCGGCCGAGGGCGTGGCCCGGGACCGGGTGCAACCGCTGAGGTGCTGAGGCGGGTCCCAGGGAGACCGCGGTCAACACGGGCAAAGGATTAGCTCCCAAGGCTTCGGCGGCCCTCAGGTCGGCAGCGAGGCCGTGCTTTCCCGATAGCTCCAAATAGGAAAGGATCAGCACTGGTGGGCGCATCGATAGGCTCATGGTATTCAGTATTCCCCAACCTGGCTGCTGGGCTGTTTCGGCCACCGCGGTAGCCCGCCAGGGTATGATAGCAGGAGCAGCAAGGGCGGCGCTTCGCAGATCGAGGACAAGCATTGCAACGGATAGCTTCACGGACGCGTGTGACCACGATGGCCGCGATTTACTTGTCTCTTGCGCTCGCTCCGACTGTTGCTAGCAATACGGTATCCTCACCCGCCTGGCGAGCGCAGTGGCGACAACCATCGGTGGAGCTCCGGAGACAGAGGGCGGGGGCGGAGCCGGGGCACCCACAGGCGGGTATCGAGCTCCTGGTGGAGCGGGTTCAAGGCCGCTACCGGACGCTGCAGGACTTTCAGGCTCGGTTCGTGCAACGCAGGCTCACACGCTTCGGTAGCATTGTCCTCGAGAAGACGGGGCGGCTGTTCGTCCGCCCGCCGGGCAAAATGCGCTGGGAGTACGAAGACCCCGAGCAACTATTCGTCACCGATGGTGAGGAAATGTATCTTTACTTGTCGGCCGATAACCAAGTTCAAGTCTTCAAGCCCGAGTCGCAGGAAATGGCCCGGACACCTACTATGTATCTTGCTGGCAAGGGAGACTTTTTGCACGACTTCGATGCCGAGCAGACCGACTGGGGGACGCAGCTGGCCCCTGGGAATGTCCAGGTCCGCCTGCTACCCCGAAGTCAGGACGCACCCTTCAGCTCCCTGATCATGGAAATCGAGCCGATGCAAGCCAGGGTCGTTCGCCTCGTGGTGCTCGATCAGCTGAACGACAATATCGAGTATCAGTTTCATGACGAACAGGTCAACGTCGGTTTCCCTGACAGCCTCTTCGAGTTCCACGTCCCGCCTGGGGCGGAAGTCGTGTACATAGGGGGCTGAGGTGCCACCAAAGGGGATCGCGAAGTCGGCATCATCGACCCTTGCCTACCGTTTGGTGAAAGAGCGCCTTCTTCTCGTGGAGCAGGAGATCGAGCGCGCTTGCCATTCGGAGATTGCTCTGGCCAGCAAGATTGCCGAGTATCTGCATCGATCCGGTGGCAAACGCCTGCGACCAGCCATTGTGTTGTTGTCGGCGAGCTCGTGTGGCTATCAGGGAGACGATGACATCGAGCTGGGGGCGATCGTCGAGTTCATCCACACCGCTACCTTGGTGCACGACGATATCGTCGACGGTGCAACGGTTCGCCGTGGCCACGCCGCCGCCAACCAGGTGTGGGGTAACCACACGGCGGTATTGCTCGGTGACTACCTCTATATCCGCTCGATGGCAATGAGTGTTGGCCTCGGCAACCTTCGTCTGGTGGAACTGCTTTCCGATGCCACCAGTCGGCTGGTGGAAGGAGAGATTCTCGATGTTGCCCACAACGGCGACAGTAGCCTGACCGAAAAGAGCTACCTGGACATCATCGATCGCAAGACGGCCTCGTTGTTCGCTGGCTGCGGGCATGCAGGCGCGATTCTGGCGGGGGCTTCGCGGGAGCAGGAAGAAGCATTGGCCAGCTACGGTCGCAATCTGGGTATGACCTTCCAGCTCATCGATGACCTGCTGGATTATTGTGCCAACCCGCAGCGCCTGGGCAAGCAGACAGGCGCCGACCTGCGGGAAGGCAAGGTGACCCTGCCACTCATATTGCTCTTGCGGCAGGGGCCTGAAAGCGCTCGCGCACATGCCCTGCGCTGCCTGTCGGACCCCGAGGTAGCGCAACAAGGCCTCGACGAGCTGGTGGAGGCCATGAGAGCGGCAGGCTGTTTCGGAGCAGCGCGAGAAGTTGCCGAGGATTACGCTCACGAGGCGCGTGATCGGTTGGTGGCGTTGCCGCCGTCGCATGCCAGGGAGGCGTTGGCGGAGCTGCCGGACTTCGTCATCGAGCGCCAGCATTGAGCCCCTCGGCTAAGGGCCAGCGCAGAAATAACTTCCCAGAGTTCGCGCCCAGATTTGGGTCA
>JBHHYG010000204.1:0-6767 GCA_046757445.1 Acidobacteriota bacterium | reverse complement strand
TGCGCGCCAGCGCCAGGTCGCCCTTGGAAAGTTTGGTGCCGCCGCTGTTGACACGGTTGAAGATCTCAACGACGACGTCGACCGTCTTGTCGTCGCCAGTGACCTCGTCGATGTGGAAGTCTACGGCCTTGATCTGGTCGATGGCGTTGAGCCGGTGAATGTACATGTCGAGGTTGTCCTGCAGCTCCGGAACCTTGATCAGCTTCTGGATCGCCTTGCCTGCGCCCATCTGCATGAGCTCGGTGACATCGATCCACATCGGGTTGCCCTTCATCTTCATGGGCAAATAGAACTCGAACGTCTCCTCTTCGAGGTTGAAGTGGAGGCTCGTGAAAGTCCGCGAGTTTCCCTCGAAGAAGGCCGGCGGTCGGCCGCGGATGATCCCGTAGAGCGTGGTGATGCGCTGCTGGCCGTCGAGTAGGAGCTTGACCGCCCCCTGGGAAAGACCCCCGTCGCCGCGTGCAGCGGCCGTTTCGGGTTTGGTCACCCAGATGAGCAGGCTCCCAACAGGGTGCCGACGATACAGCGAATCCATCAGCCCACGCACCTGCTCGCGGTTCCAAACGTAACCGCGCTGGAATACCGGTAGCGCCATGCTGCCTAGATCGATCTGATCGAGAATGGTGTTAACTCTCATGGGTTGTCATCTGTAGTAGTGGGAGCAGTAGCAGCGGTGAGACGCTCTCTCGATTGGAGGGTCATCGCGCACCTGTCGCGGCCCTCGGGCTGGTCTTCGCAGAGCCGCACCTGCAATTGGTCGTGGCCTGCGCCGGTTATCCCTGAAACACGGTATCGGCATGCCATTCCAGATACTCCTGGTTGGGACGCTGCTCTGTTTGTGGCGGCAGCCAGAGCTTTCGGCCGGTCAGCATCTCCAACGAATAGGCCTTGCCGGTCATGATGTTCTTCTTGAAATCGGAGGGCGCCGGGATCCAGTCGTTGCGGGGAAAGAAAAAAGGATTCGTCAGGATGATGCAACCGATGGTGTAGTCGGGCTGACGGAGGCGGTCGCGAGGCAGGTACTTCTCGATCCTCCTGACCATCAGCTCGAAGGACGGGGCGCCGTTCTTTTGGCCGAACGCCTCCCAGGCGAGGCTGGCTGGGAGCCCCGCCGCCGGCGAGTAGGTATAGGTGCCGCCCCCGACGATGTAGTTCTCGGGCCAGTGGAGCTTGAAAAGGAAAAGCCCGCCGCGCTCGAGGGCCTTGAAGCGGCGGGCGCCACGGGGCTGCCAGAAGTTGACCTCGTCGAGGTCCGGGATGCCGCTGAAGAAGCGGAACCAGTCGTTGTCGGTGACACCTACCCATAGCTTCATCACGCGTCACCCCGACGACGGTCCCCGGATCGCCGATGATTCGCCTGCGCGAAAGGTAGCAGCCCAGGGGCTAGCGCTCCAGGCGCGGAGGGCGTCCCCAGGCGGAAGCTCATCGTGATCGTGGCCATCCCATCAAAAGGGGACAGCTGGTTGCCGATAGGGAAGTCTGGTAACATGTACGTTACTATCAAGACTTGATTGAGGTCAGGGAGTACCTCGATGAGCAAGGCAGCAGCCCGTTTGCCCGCTGGTTCAACCAACTTGACCCGGTGGCGGTGCCAAGAAGCGCCAGCAGCGTGACATCAGCAGGGCACAGATTCTTTGGAAGGACTACCGGCGCCGGAAGAAACGGCGGAGGTGAAGATGCCGCTGACGCGACACTTCAAAGAAACCATTCAGGCCCGTGCCCTGAGAGACCCCGAGTTCCGTGAGGAGCTGCTCAGGGAAGGAGTCCAGTGCCTGCTCGCCGGAGAAGTCGACACCGGCAAAGCCGTCCTGCGTGACTACATCAACGCGACCATCGGCTTCGACGAACTCGCAAGGCTTACCGCCAAGTCTCCAAAGAGCCTGATGCGAATGTTCGGACCGACGGGCAACCCCCAAACCAACAACCTGTTCGAGGTCATCCGGCAGCTGCAAAAGAAAGAGGGAGTGCAGCTGGAGATCCATGCCGTCAGGTAGGCCTTCAGGCTGCCGGCCCGGCACCGTCCGTTGGCTTATGATAACAGTCAGTGCTACACTGTTATCATGATTCGAACGCAGGTCTCGCTCGACCCCGACATGTACGAGGAAGCGAAAAAGGAAGCCGTGCGCCAAGGGATCTCCTTCGCGGAACTGGTTCGTCGCGCCCTGGGGCTGACTCTCGCCCACCGCCGGGGCGAGCGCCCCTGGATGCGTTTTGCCGGCGCCATCGAGGTGGCCGACCCCGACGCCAGTCGCTCCGTCGACGAGGTCGTCTACGGGCGGGAGCGACCGTGACCAAGGAGGCCTGCGCCGCGGTCGTCTGCTGGTGGGAGCGCCGGTGATCCAGGAGGCTCGCGCCGCGGCCATCTGCCGGTGGTAGTGCCGGTGAAAGCCGAGGTCTTCGTCGACTCTGGCGCCTTCATCGCCTTCCTCGTCCGCTCTGATCGCCTGCACCCCGAGACGGTAGCGCTCTTTTCTCGGCCACCGCGCCGCTGGTGCACGTCGATTCTGGTGGCAGCAGAGACCTACGGCTGGTTCCTTCACCGACTCGGCGAGGAAGCGGCACGCATGTTTCGCCTTCTCGTCGAAGAGCTCCCCGGTTTCCGCCTGCTGGCTACCGACACCCAGCACCTCGAGGCGGTCTGGCGCAAGCTCGACTCCCTGCGCGGCTCGAAGCTGACCCTCGTCGACGCCTCGAGCCTGGTTTTGCTCGACAAGTACGGGATCACGACCGTCTGGGGCACCGACCATCACCTGGCGGTCGAAGGTGCCACGGTCATCCCCGGATCGCCGGCGCGCTGAGCGGGGGCGTCAGCGGCAGGCAAGCTTGCTGGCGAACTCGGGGCCCAGATAAAGGCATGGCCGTCCAAATGACTCGAAGTGTTCTGGAAGGTGCTGTTGATCCTCTGTCGCCTGTATGCGACACTTGCTATGGATCTAGAAAAGTACGAGATCCGGGCTTATGTCGCGCCCGATGGCCGCGTTCCCGTAGAGGATTGGCTTCGCCAGCTGCGGGACAAGGTAACGAGGGAGCGGGTCTACGCGCGTCTCAACCTCCTGCGGCTAGGGAACTTTGGCGACTGCCGGAGTCTGGGAGGAGGCGTTCGCGAGCTACGGATCCACCACGGACCGGGGTTCCGGATTTACTTCGGTGTTCCTCGGCCGGGCACCGTCATGCTGCTCACCGGCGGATCCAAGAAGAACCAGCGAAAGGACATCGACATCGCACGCCGCATGTGGAGTGAGGTTAGGAATGCCTACGAAGAGTTTTGACGATTTCCTGTTCAAAGAGCTCAAAGACCGTGAGCTGGCCGCTGGCTATCTGTCAGCGTCCTTAGAGGGCGGGTCGATGGAGGAATTCCTGCTCGCCCTCCGGCATGTCGCACAAGTACACGGCGGCCTGGGAGATCTGTCGAAGAAAACCGATCTCAACCGCCAGAGTATCTACAAGATGCTTTCGGAAGACGGAAACCCGACGCTCGCCAGTTTGATCGGGGTGCTCCACGCCCTGGGCTTCGAGCTGGCGTTCAAGCCGCGCACCGACAGGGCGGCATAGGACCACCGCCTCCGCCTTCACCTCACCACCAGCTCCCCGTCCTTGACGATCAGCGTGTCGCCGGCGCTGATCGTCGCATCGATGAAGTAGAACCAGGCCTCCATCGACGAGCGATTGGTGCCGCCGGATTCCCAGTTCTCCCCCAGGGCGATGCGCAGGATGCCGTCGCCGTAGCCGTAGTAGGGGGGCCAGTCGCCGAGGCCGGGGCCGCGGTCGGGGAGCTTCGGGTTGGTGCCGATGACGACCTCCGCCAGCCGGTCCTTGTCGCCGGTCTCGTCGGCCCAGGCAGCGAGCATCTTCTCCTCGTTCTGCTCGGCGATGACCGAAACCACCAGGCCGTTCTCGAAGCTGAAGCGCACGTTGCTGGCGCCGTAAAAGGAAGGCACGGCGAGCACACCGTCGACCTTGGTGACATCCGGAATGAACCGCAGCGCTCCGGCGGGAAGCTCCATCTGACGGTCACGCACCGAGCGGGCGCGGGCCGCCTTGTGGCGATCGAGGCGGCCGTCGTTCTTGTGAAACCAGGCATTCTCCGGCACGTAGAAGGTGAGATCGGTGCCCGAGGGGGTGGTGATATGCACCTTCTGTCCCTTGATCGCGGCGATGATCCGATCCTGGTGCGCCGATAGCGCCGCGTAGTCGATATCGAGCGCCGCCTCGTAGATGGCGCCCAGCGCCTCGAGGTCTTGCTGGCTGAAGCGATCCGGCCCCTGGATCCAGTGCATATGCAGGCCGCGGGCGCTGCTGCCCTCGACCAGATGCTCGAACAGCCGGCGGTCGCTGCGCTCCTGGCGGAAGTTGTCGGTGCGGCCGGGAAGCCACAGGAAGATGTCGGCGCGCTCGTAGAGGCGGCGCATCGCCGCGGTCTCGAGCCGCTTGTAGTTGACGTCGGTATCGCGCGGCCAGAGGCTCTGGCGCCGCTTCCAGGCGCGCGGGCCGTCGAAGAGAATGGTGCCGAGCTCCACCGCCCTCGCCTCCATGAACTCGGCGCGCAGCGCATCGATCAGCTCCGGCCAGTAGTAAGGGTCGCCCATCAACAAGTAGGCCTCGTGCGGCTGGGTATCGAAGAGCTCGCGGACGATGAAGCGGGCCCAGCGATCGAAGTCGATGGCCGGGACGACGACCTGCTGTTGGGCGGGCAAGGCGCTCGACGGGTAGGCTTCTGGTGGCGCCACCGGTGCGGTGCCCCGCTCTCGGTCGGGCACGACGCTCGATCCCGAGACCTCCGGTGGGCCGGCAGGTACGGGTCGAATGGAAACGGCTGGAATGGAAGATCGGAGGAGGGCGGGAACCGCAACCAGAAGGCAAAGCGCGGCGAGGAGGTGGGCAGCGACTCTCCCGGATCGGTTGTTCGGTGCGCCTCGACGATCGATCTTTTCGCTTCTCAGGGACATCATGGTCCTCCGCTGCCGGCCCGCAGCCGCTCCTGCATGCCCATGAGGCGATAGCTTGCGCGGAGCCAGGCTTGCATCTCCTCGTCGAGCTGGCGGGCATCCGTGATGCGCAGTCGGTGCGCCCACCATCCAGGAACGACCTCGTCAACTTTGACGAAGCGCGGCGAGTCCAGCGGCTGCGGCATGGCGAAGCTGCAGGTCATTCCCTTCTCGGAAAGGCTGGTGATGCCTGCAAATCGCACGCGGCCCAGGAAGGCGATGCGCGTCTTCGCTGGTGCCACGTAGTACTCCCCGCACGCCGCGATCATCTGCTCGAAACGGTCGTAGAACTGGCGGGCCCGGGGGCCCATGCGGGCCTTCCAATCATCCAGCGTCGCCTCGCCGCACGAATGCCACAGATTCTTGGTGACCAACTTCGCCCCGCACTCGGGGCACGTCCATAGCGGCGGTCTGCGGTCTTTGCTCATATGGCGTCCCCCAGCTTAGCCCGCATATCTCATCGCCCTCCTGCTGCGGGCGCGGTCAGGCCCACGGCGACGGCGTTGCGCTTACTCGGTCTCCTCGACGTATTGTCAAATACGCCTGCGGAGCCCTCCCGGCGCGCGCCTTGTCGGCGCGAGCCTCTCCGCGCCCTCGCGACGTAGCGCGATGAGAAATGCAGGCTAGCTCGCCCTCGACAGCACGGCAACCTCCTCCGCCAGCCGCGTTGCGGAGCAACGCCGGCTGCGTGCGCCTGTTAGGAGGCCCTTCTCCCCCGTTCATCACCGCCGCCACTTCGCTTCCTGAAGCCTCGCGACGAGCCTCCCAGCAACACCAGGGCCACTGCAAAGACTGAACCGCTGACAAGCGGACTGATCGCTCCCAATAAGAGGAGCATTGCGAGAACCAGGCAGACGGTGAGGAAAAGTAACCCTGCTACGCTGCCGTTCATCCTGTCATCGTTCTCCTTCCCATTGAGCCTCTACAGCCCTCCTTGTATCTCTAATGGAACATCAGCAGGGTATAGCAGCGTATAGGACCTCAAATCACCGCAGGGCTTTCCGGGTGAGGCCGTAGGCGCCTGAAGCCTATGCGGAGTTCGCCGAGATCCTCCGCCTCATCGGTTCATTGTCTGCGTAGACCTGCCACTCGGCGACCTGGTTGCCCGCCACTAGTGCCCGCCACGCGGCGGGCGTTACCCAAGCGTCCTCGACGCGGAGGGTTCCATTTCGGCTGTAGGTGCCCCGTGCCGCACCCAAGAGAACCACAACCTGTCCGTCGGCAAAAGTCTGCCGCACTTCAACGTGGTAGTCGGGCACGACACGGAAGTACTCTCTCCATCCATGTCGCGTCTTCTCTCGGCCCACGATCTCTGTGCCCAGAGAATCAATGAACTTGTGGTCCTTGGTCATCAGAGTCGCGATGCCGTCAGTGTCCCTCGCATTGATCCTGTCCACGAAGCGCAGGGCCACATCGATCGCGGACGTCATCAACATCTGGCTCTCCCTCCTACTTCCGCCCAACGGGCCTGAGCTCGCCGGCGACCTCCCAGCGTAAGCCGGGGTGGCGTCCGGTGAGGCAAATGGTTAGGGTGTGCCCACCAACGGCCGACAACTTGACCTCGAGCAAAGGGGCGAGCGCAGTGGTGTGAAACCTGAAGAGCATAGACTACGTAAGTCTACGCTAGGAACATGACTCAAAATCTCGCGACGTTGAAGCCGCTACTCTTCGGCCGCCTTGGCCGCGTGCTTGCCGGCCTGGCTACCGTTGCAGCGGCCAGCTTCTGGGGGCCCAGCGAGCTGAGCTGGCTGGGCTTTACAGCGCTCATGCTTCTGGGCCTGT
>JBHHYG010000203.1:0-6786 GCA_046757445.1 Acidobacteriota bacterium | reverse complement strand
GAAGGAGACATCCTCCCGGGTGAAGGAGGCGCGGATGTTGTTGAAGGTGGTGTCGGTAAAGACCGTATCCAGCGTCCCCACCACCGTGTCGTCGTGGTCGTTCTCTTCCCTGGAGGCCTCCTGCGTTGTCCTGGAGCCGATGATCTGGTTGAACTGCGGCGAGAACTCGCGCAGGTAGCGCACCGCCGCCTTGTTGTCGGGGGTCACCAGCACGTCGGCCTTGAGCACCCAGTTGCGCAGCAGGTTGGCCTCGGAGGTGGTGAAGCTGAGCTCCGGACGGGACTCGAAGTTGCGCGAGATACCCTCGTTCGGCGTGCTGCGCTCGAGGCTGGTGAACCAGTGGGCGGTGTCCTTGACGAACGGGCCGCCGATCGCGTAGCCCTCCTGCTTGAAGGTCTCGTCCGCCTGCGGCAGGTTGTTGCGGATGGTGAAGAAGTTCCTGTCGTTGAGATCCGAATCCTGGTTGTAGAAGAAGCCGTTGCCGTGGTACTCGTTGCCGCCGCTCTTGGTGATGGCGTTGAGCACGCCGCCGGTGGTGCGGCCGAACTCGGCGTCGAACTGGGTGGTCAGGATCTGGAACTCCTGGATCGCCTCGATCGCCGTGCGCACCTGGGCGCCGGCGCGGGCGCCGATGACGTCGTCCTCGTTGTTGGCGCCGTCAACGTTGAAGGAGTTGTTGTTGTCGTCCTGGCCGTTGACGAACAGCGCGTCCGCCGCGGTCGACGAGCTGCTCGGCCGGGCGATCACCCCCGGCACCAGGGCGGCGAAGTTGACGAAGCTGTGGTTGATCGACGGCAGGTCGCGGAACTCCTCGGTGTCGATGGCGCCGCCGACCTCCTTGGAGGTTACCTCGACCATCGGCGACTGGGCAGTGACGGTGATCGTCTCCTCGACGCTGCCGAGCTCCAGCGTGATGTTGAGCTCGGTGGTCTGACCGACGGTCAGCTTGATGCCCGAGCGCTCGATGGTGCGGAAGCCCTGCAGTTCGAAGGTCAGCGTATAAACACCCGGCTGCAGGCCGTTGAAGGTGAAGCCGCCGTCGACGGTGGTCACGCCGGTGCGCGAGAAGCCGCTGGCCTCGTCGAGGGCGGTCACCGTGACGCCGGGCAGGGAAGCGCCGTCGGGGTCGGTCACCGTGCCGCCGACACCGGCACGCGCGAACTGGGCCTCTGCGGGCGCCGCCAGCACCAGGGCCAGGGCGACCACACTAAAGAGGGTCAGGATACGTCTGAACATGTTCACCTCTTGGGTTGAGGGAGGGAATAACCTCTCTGGTGGCACGATACATGCCTCTGCTGCCGAAGACAGTACCTCCACTGGTCTCTATTCACAATTGCAAGTGGCGTGCCAGCGGGGCAAATCGACACAAACCCTTTGCTGGTGGGTCTTTCACGAGAGGCGTGACCGCTGGTGTGTAGGCCTTCTTACAGAATCCATCCAACAATCCGGATGGCGATCCAAAGACTCGGATGATCGCCCGAGGTGTGTAAGGTTGCTTACGATTGCGCACCCTCCTTCCGGCTCGGGGCACTCATTCTCCTTCACCCCCGCCGGCTCTCGCGCTTGCCACCAGCCGCACCCCGATCCACAGCGCCAGCACCAGGATGAAGGGGCTGCCGATGAGCAGGAAGACCGGGTTGACGAGGGTGCCGAAGGCCAGGCTGACGACGGCGAAGACCAGGACCAGCCCGACCGTCCATGGCGGATGCGGAAAGAAGGGCCGGGAATCCTGCGGCTCCTCGCTCGCCGATGTGCCCGATTCGCAGGGCATCTCTTACTCGTCGGCCCTTCGCAGAGGCCGCTGGCCTAGGTCGGTGCAGAGGCGGTCGATGATGCCCGAGACCATCTCCGTCTTGGTCGGGTGGTAGTACTCGGCCATCGCCCCCTCGTGGACGGTGTGCTGGTGCTCGATCAGGTAGGCGGGCAGGTGGATAAGGTTGTCGGCGTCCTTGCACAACAGGCCGGCGCCCAGCAGCCGATGGTCGTCGGCGTCGGCGACGAACTCACCGATCCCCAGTTCGTCGCCCGCCAGGTGCAGCTTCCCCACCAGCCGGCTCTCCATCGAGGCGGTGACCACGCGGTGGCCGGCCGCTTCGGCATCGGCAGCGCTGAGGCCCGCGAAGGCGAACTCGGGATCGGAGAAAATCACTTGCAGGTTGGCCCGCCGTGACCAGCGCCTGTGGCCGTCGGTGACGGCGTTCTCTGCCGCGATGCCGCCCTCGATGTGGGCCAGGTGCACGACCATGCGCCTGCCCACCACGTCGCCGGCGGCGAAGATCTGGTCGTGGCCGGCCACGCGCATGTCGTCGCCGACCTCGAGTCCGCCGGACTCGTCGACCACGATCCCCGCCGCCTCGAGGCGCAGGCCGTCCAGCGCCGGCCGCCGGCCGGCCGCCAGCAGCAGCTTGCGGCTGACCACCTGCTCGCTTCCGTCGGGGCTTTCGACCTGCAGCAGGAACCAACCGTGGGGGTCGCGGGAGAACCGCTCGATGCGCGCCTGCTCGATCACCCGCACGCCCTCGCGCTGGTAGATCTGCGCCAGGCGCTGGCCGAAGTTGGCCGGAAAGGACGACAGCATCGTGGAGCGCGCCAGCAGGGTCACCTCCGTGCCGAGGCGGGCGTAGCGCAGAGCGAACTCCAGGGCGATGGCGCCGGCGCCGATGATGGTCAGCGACTCGGGCAGCACGGTGTTGGCGAGGATCTCCTCGTTGGTCCAGATCTGCTGGCGCAGCGGGGCGAGGCCGTCGATGAGCGGTTCGACGACCGTCGAGCCGGTGGCCAGGATGACCGCATCGGCGCGGTAGCGCTCACCGCCGGCCTCCAGCGTATGGGAGTCGACGAAGGCGGCATTGGCGCGAATCACCCGGAAATCGTCGGCCTGCCGATTGCGGATCGCCGCTTGCCTGAAGGCGCGGAAGCGGGCGATCTCCCGGTCCTTCCAGGCGACCATTTGCGCCAGGTAGGCTTCGGGCCGCAGCGGCTCGACCCGCAGCCAGCCGTGGCGGCGGGCGTGGTGCATGGCGTCGATCGGCTCGAAGAGCGCCTTCGAGGGCATGCAGCCGTAGTTCACGCACAGGGATGCGTGGTCCGCCGCGTCACCCATGAAGAACAGCACCTCGGCGCCGAGCTTAGCGGCGCAACGGGCGGCGGTGAAGCCGGCCGATCCGCCACCGACAACAGCGACGGACCTGCGGGCGGCCATCGACTATCGCTGTCCCGGCGGGTACTTCATGGTCATCGGATCCGGCAGGGAGAGACGCTCGACCTCGCCGTTCGGGCTGAGTCGCTCGACAGCGTATTCAGGGTAGTCGGGATCGCCGGCCAGGATGTCGTCGAGGTTGCCCACCACCAGGACCACCAGGCGGTCCGGATGCAGATACTCTCGCGCCACCCGCAACACGTCGGCGGCGGTGACGGCGTCGATCCGCTCCCTGTAGGTTGCCCAGTAGTCGGGATCTTGCCCGGTATACTCGTCGTTGGCGAAAAGGTTCGCGGTGGCGGCGGCGCTGGCGAAGTTGCGGGTGAAGGTCTCGACGAACGAGGCTTTCGAGTCCCTCAGCTCCTCCTCCGAGACCGTCTCGGAACGCAGCCCCTCGATCTCCTCCATGACGATGGCCGTTGCCCGGGCGACGCTCGGGCTTTTGGACTGGAAGGCGGTGCGGAAGACGCCATCGTAGTAGAGGCCGAGACCGAAGCTGGAGCCGACGCTGTAGGCGAGCCCCTCGTCGGAGCGGATGCGGCTCATCAGGCGAGCGGTGAAGCCGCCGCCGCCGAGGATGTCGTTCATCACCGCCAAGGCGTAGCGGTCGGGGTTGTGGCGCTGGCTGCCGAGGTGACCGATGGAGACGCGACCCTGGTTGACCTCGGGCTTGTCTACCAGGTAGACGCCGGGCCTGGGCGTGTAGTCGGGCTTCGGCACCGCGGGGACGGGCGTCTGATCCGCCGGCCAGCCTTCCATCTGCGCCTCGAGCTGGGCGAGGATGCCGTCGGTATCGACGTCGCCAGAGACGGCGAACAGGAATCCGCCCGGCTGCACGTAGCGGCGGTGGAAGGCGATCATCTCTTCCCGCGTGATGGAGCCGATCGTCGCCTCGGTGGTGGGCCGCGTGGAGAAGTGGTCCGGCCCCCGCATCAGACGGTTCCATTCGCGCCGCTCGATGCTGGCGCTGCTGTCGTTGCGACGCTCCATGGCCTGTAGTGCCTGGCTCTTGGCGAGATCGAGGCGGTCTTGCTGAAAGGCCGGGTTGCGCAGGACATCGAAGAACAATCCCAGGGCCGTATCGAGGTCCTTGGTCAAACAATTGAGGCTGGCCCTGCCTCGCGTCGCGCCGATGGCGGTGCTCATCCTCGCCGCCAGAAAGGCGAGCTCCTCGTCGAGCTGCGACGCCGTCATGCTGGTGGTGCCGCCGGCGCGCATCTGGCTTCCCAGCATGCCCGCCAGGCCGACCTTGTCGGCGGGCTCGAGATAGGAGCCTGTGCGGATGGTCAGCGAGATGTCCACCAGCGGCAGCGTGTGGTCCTCGACCACGTAGACCACCACGCCGTTGGCGAGCTGATGACGATAATCGGCCGCCACCGGCGGCGTGAACTCCAGGGGCGCATAGGTCAGCTCGCTCGGGTGCCGGGGAATCTGATCGCTCTGGCTCGATTGCCGCAGATGGGCACCCACGCCGCCGGCCAAAACAGGAGCCGGTTCCGGGATGCCGATGGCGGTGCTCGATGGCTGCGCAGCGCTGGTTGGCAGGATCGACAGCAGGCATGCGACGCCTGCCAGCGACAGGGCGGTACGATGAGCCCTCGCGGTGCCGATCACCGTTCACCTCCGATCTCGGCCAGGCGGTCTCTGATGAGCTTGAGGATGACCTCGAGCATGTCCTGGTTGTCGGCGGGAACCTGACCGGCGTTCTGCTCGAACTGTTGTAGCATCTGACGGAGCTGATCGGCGTTGGCCTGGCCGATCATCGCTCGTAGCTGGCGGACCTGCTGCTTTTCCTGGTCGTCCAGTCCGGCCAGCAGGGGGTCTTCCTCGGCGCCGCTCTGCTTGCGGTAATAGAGAGCGACGGCGCGGTTCTCGGGCGCGAAGTAGGTAGCGGCAACCCGCATCACATCCTCGGCGCTGACCGCGTCGTAGAGTTGTGGGTCGGCGTTCATCTGTTCCCAGCCGCGGTTGGACTCGCGAATCAGCAGCTGGAACATGAGGTTGAAGTTCGAGCGCAAGTTACGGAAATTGCTGGCGGCGTTCTGGTTCTTGACCTTCTGCAGCTCGCGCTCGCCCACCGGCTCGCTCTGCAGCTCGGCCAGCTCCTCGTAGATGCCGCTCTCGACCTCTTCCGGTGTGTGTCCCTGCTTGGCGACTCCGTTGACCTGGAAGAAGCCCTCGAACTGATAGCCGTTCTGGAAGCCCGAGGCGACCGTGGCGATCTGTTTGCCTTCCACCAGCGACTTGTAGAGCCTGCCGGTGCGTCCGCTCAAGAGCTGTCCCAACACCACCAGTGCCGGCTCATCGACATGGCCGTCGGCGACCGTGTGGTAACGGATCACCACCTGCGGGTTGGTCTCGGCGGTTGCGACCATCCGCTTTTCCGCCATCTGCGGCACTTCCCGGGTGCGCGGCCTCTGCGGTGGCTTGCCGCCGCGATGAAGTCGGCCGAAGTACTTTCTCGCCAGCGCCACCGCCTCGTCCGGATCGAAATCGCCAACCAGCGCGGCGGCCAGGTTGCTGGGTGCATAGTAGGTATCGAAAAAGGCCAGGGCCTCATCGCGCGTCAGCCCCTCGAGGTCGCTCGGCCAGCCGACCACCGGCCAGCTATAGGGGGCCGATCCCCAGAATAGGGCGTTGAACTCCTCGGCGAACTTGCCGATCGGCGTGCTGTCGGTTCGCAGCCGTCGCTCCTCGTGAACCACATCGCGCTCGGAGTAGAACTCCCGGAAAACCGGGTTGGCCAGGCGGTCGGATTCCATCCAGAACCACAGCTCCAGCTTGTTGGCAGGGACGTTGATGAAATAGATGGTGAAGTCGTTGGTGGTGCCGGCATTCATGCCGGAGGCGCCCTGGCCGGTGTAGATTCGATCGAACTCGTTCTTGATCAGGTGTGCCTTCTGCTGGGCGAGCAGGTCGTTGAACTTGTCGAGAAGCTGCTGGTGTCGCGGCGAGCGCACGGCAGGGTCGTTGGGATCCGCGATTTCGCCGAGCCGGTAGGCTTCCAGCAACTTCGCCTCTTCTGCGCGCAACTGCGCCTTGGTCTCGTCGAGCTCTCTGATGGTCTTCAGATCCAGATCGATGTTGTCGGTACCGATGGTGTGGGTGCCCTTGAACATCATGTGTTCAAAGAGATGCGCGACGCCGGTGATCCCCGGTCGCTCGTAGACCGAGCCGACCTTGGCGATCCAGCCGGCGGCGATATTCGGGTCGCCCTTGCGGGGCACCATCAACAACGTCAGGCCATTATCGAGAACATATTCCCGGACTGGAACCTTCTGTGCGCTCAGGGGTGCGGCAAGCAGCAACACCAGCGCCAGCGCCAGCGAGATTCTCTTCATTGCCACCCTCCGGCGGTGGGTGCGCGGCACGAATCAAGACGGTGTCACGCGCGGGATGAGCTGAAGATCGTAGTGGTCGAACTGAGGGCCGTGCTCCTCGGTCCCCAACGGAGAGGCTCGGCACGATTCTAGCATTTTGTTGAAGAACTTCCCGCGGCCACCTCTCAACCAGCTACTCGTGCAGTGCTCGAGCAGCCGCAGGCCTCTCCGCCCCCTCGCGACGACCACCGTTGAGAAATGCAGGCT
>JBHHYG010000202.1:0-6793 GCA_046757445.1 Acidobacteriota bacterium | reverse complement strand
CCCGGTAGTGCTCGCTGTTCTGAACGGTTCCATCCACCCGATCACCGCAGAGTTCGTTACCGAGGCGCTGAAATCAGCCCAGGCACGGAAGGCCGGGCTCTTCCTCCTGCAACTCTCCACACCTGGTGGCCTGGATCAGTCGATGCGTGACATCATGCAGGCGTTCCTCGCCAGCCCGATACCGGTCTGCGTCTGGGTGGCACCTCAAGGGGTTCGCGCTGCATCGGCCGGCTTCATGATCGCGCTGTCCGCCGACCTGGTGGTGATGGCACCTGGCACCAACATGGGATCAGCACACCCCGTCGGCGTTGGTGGGCAGGGAATGGACGAGACCATGAAGGAGAAGGTCACCAATGATGCGGTTGCCTACGCTCGCAGCGTCGCCGAGCAGCGGGGCAGACCTCCCGACCTGGCCGCCGAGGCAGTTTCCAAGAACCGCTCGTTTACCGCATCGGAGGCCGTCGATCTCGGCCTTGCAGACCTCCTGGTGGGTAGCATCGAGGAGTTGCAGGATGGCCTCGACGGGCGCGTCATTCGCCGGAACAGCACGCACCCGCTGACCTTGCATTTGGCGGGCGCCGAAGTCGTGCGGGTGGAGATGAGCCTGCGCCAAAGAGTTCTTTCCATCCTTGCCAATCCCGAGATCGCCTATATCCTCCTGCTCGGCGGCTTGGTGGGGCTCTACTTCGAGTTGTCGAGCCCCGGTGCCATCCTGCCGGGTGTGGCTGGCGCTATCAGCCTGGTGATGGGAATGCTGGCGTTGCAGTTGCTGCCGATCAACTATGCGGGGCTGGCGCTGTTGGGGCTGGCGGTCATTTTCTTCATTCTCGAGTTCAATGTCGTTTCCTACGGACTACTGACGGTGGCGGGATTGGTGACCTTCGTGCTCGGTTCGCTGCTGCTGTTCAACGGGCCGATCCCGGAGATGCGACTGCAGCTCTCGTTCGTACTGCCGGTGGCGTTCGTCGTCCTGGGCTTGGCCGGGCTGATGACTTGGATGGTGCTGGGAGCTCACCGGGGCCGGGTGCACACTGGACCCAAGGGGCTGATCTCCGAGGTGGGGAGGGCAATGAGCGACCTGGGTCCCGGCGTTGCCGGCAGGGTGTTCGTCCACGGGGAGCTCTGGTGGGCACGCTCAGGGGTGAATGTCGAACAAGGTGAAATGGTCGAGGTCGTGAGTATCGATCCAGGGCTCGTGGTCCGGGTTCGGCCGAGCCAAAAAGAGAAGAGGAGCTGACAATGCCTTTCTTGCAAGGATGGATGCTGGCGGTGCTCGTGGTGGTCTTCTACATGGTCTCGGTTGTCAATATCCTGAAGGAATATGAGCGAGGAGTGATTTTCCGGCTCGGTCGCCTATTGTCTCTTCCGAAAGGTCCCGGGTTGATCTTGGTCTTTTGGCCGATCGACAAGATGGTGCGGATCTCCTTGAGGACGATTGTCCTCGACGTGCCACCGCAAGACGTCATCACCCTCGACAATGTTTCGGTGAAGGTCAACGCAGTGGTCTACTTTCGCGTCATGGATCCCACCAAAGCGGTGGTGGAGGTGGAAAACTTCATGTATGCCACCTCCCAGCTCGCTCAGACTACCTTGCGCTCGGTGCTCGGGCAGGTCGAACTCGATACACTGCTGGCCGAGCGCGACAAGCTCAACTCAGAGCTTCAGAGTATTCTCGACACACAGACCGACCCCTGGGGAATCAAGGTTTCCATGGTGGAGGTCAAGCACGTCGACCTACCGCAAGAGATGGTACGGGCCATCGCCAGGCAAGCCGAGGCGGAGCGTGAGAAGCGTGCCAAGATTATCCATGCCGAAGGCGAATTCCAGGCCAGCAGCCAACTCCATGAGGCAGCTAAGGTGCTTGCCGCGGAGCCCGTGGCTGTGCAGCTCCGTTATTTCCAGACGCTCACGGAAGTGGCCTCGGAAAGGAGCTCAACCATCGTTTTCCCTCTACCCATCGACTTCCTCAAGCCGTTGCTTGCACGATCGGTTGGTGAGGGTGAGAAGGGCGATCCGTCAACACAGGAGGGGCGAGTTGGCGTAGAATCAGATGGTTGAAACGACGATTCGCCATCAGAACTGCATTTCGAGTTCTGTAGTACATGGGTGCATGGTCTCCGGCCGGCGCCCCCGTGAGCAAGGGACTGAGCGATGAACGACACCGACCAAAGGTTCTATGAAATTCAGCTCAACACCCATCACCTGCTCTTTGCCTTCCTGGGAGCTGTGGGCGTCGGAGTAGCGATTTTCTATCTCGGGGTCGTTGTCGGCCGCGGTCATGGGTCCGATCAGCTGGGTGAGGATTTTCAAGCGGCGAGCGTGGCGGAGGGTGCTGCTACGGCTTCGGACAGAGAACCGCTGAAGTTCTACGAGAGCGTTCAGGAGCCGGCAACGCAGGGTGGTGGTGCGAGTGAGCCATCACAGCAGCAATCGGCAAAACCCGTCGAGGCGAGCCAGCAGGCGCCGCTGCCGGGCCAACCCGCAGCGACGTCGCCAGACGCCGCGTCAGCAGGGGAAACGGCACCTGTGCCGGTCACCGAGAGAGCTGAGCTGCCCGAGGCCGATCCGACCATCGCCATCGGTTGGGTCGTTCAAGTGCTCTCCAACACTGATCGAGCGCTTGCTGAAGCGGTACAGGCCAGCCTGGCTTCGGACGGCTATCCAGCCTTCGTCGTCACTGCTGACATCAACGGGGTCACCTTCTATCGGGTGCGGGTCGGTCGCTACCGCGACGAAGCCGCCGCCCGTTCCGTGGAGGGCCGTCTGAGCCGGCGGCAGGATGTAGAGTCGACCTGGGTAACAGAGGGGTGACCAGCTCGCGTTTCTCATCGAGAAATTCGAGCTTGGGCTAGCACCGCGACTTTGAAAGCTGCTCGCTCGCAGTTGAGGAGGTCTCTTCCGTGGCTAGGCGCGGTGTTCTCGGGGCTCGCCTTGGCGCTGGCCTTTCCCCGGCCGGATCTCTACCCGCTGATCTGGATCGCCTTGATCCCTTTACTTTTGGCCCTCGATGGCGCGTCACCTTGGCGGGGCTGGTGGCTCGGTCTGGTGGCCGGGAGCATCTATCGGCTGGGTACCATCTACTGGCTGGTCGAGGTAATGGTGCGATACGGAGGGCTACGATTGCCGTTGGCGGTAGCCGCGGCGGGGGCGCTGGTGTTGTACCTCGCCTCGTTTGTCGGCCTATTCGGTCTGCTCGCAGCGTGGATGATGCCCCTGGGGCCGGCTCCTTCAGTCCTGCTTGCTGCCCTGTGGGTAAGCCTGGAGTATCCGCAAGCCTATTTTCTCGGCGGGTTTCCTTGGGTCCTGGTAGGGTACGCGGCCGGGCGCTCGGCCGTATTGGTTCAGGTCGCCGACTTGATTGGCGTCTACGGTCTCGGTTTTCTTGCGGTAACCGTGAACGCAGCGGCAGCCGCGCTGATTGGCCGCCGCCGGCAAGCCTTGCCGTCGGCAGCCATGGCGGTTCTTATGGTTACGGCGGCAGCCCTGTACGGCGGCTTCTGCCTGGCCGCGGCCCCGCCGCTGGAAGCAAAGCACCCACGCAAGATGAAGGTTGCATTGGTGCAAGGAAACGTTCCCCAGGGTCGGAAGTGGGATCGCGCAGCGAGGATCGGCATCATCGCTGAGCACCTGCGGCTGTCACGACAGGGGGTCGAGCGTGGTGCTGACCTGATCGTCTGGCCAGAGTCCTCGATCCCCAGCCGGATGGGCCTCGCGAGGGACCCGCAGGTCCGCACAGCTCTCACTAGCCTAGCGCGGGATGCAGGAGTTTCCGTGCTGGTCGGAAGCGCTCATGTCGCTAGCCTGGCTCCGATCGTGGCAACCAACGCCGCCTTCCTGGTGACTCCAAATAGTGGTTGGATGCAACGCTACGACAAAGTGAAGTTGGTGCCTTTCGGTGAGTATGTGCCGCTGCGGCGCTGGCTACCTTGGATCAAGCCGCTGGTCGAGGCGGTGACGGAGTTTCATCCTGGTGAGTACTCACAACCCTTGATGTCCGACCTTTCCACTTCGGTGCCGAGCTTCGGTGTGGAGATCTGTTACGAGATCATCTTTCCGGACTTGGTCCGAAGACAGGTTGCGCGAGGCGCCACCTTCTTGGTTACGATCACGAATGATGCCTGGTTCGGGGACAGTAGCGCTCCCTACCAGCACTTCGACATGGCGCGCCTGCGGGCGGTAGAGAATCGGCGCTACCTAGTGCGTGCCGCCAACACGGGGATCTCCGGCGTTGTCGATCCTTGGGGTCGAGTTGTGCAGCGAACCGCCCTGGACCGTGCGACAGTGGTCACCGCATCGATTGTGCCCAACACTTCGCTTAGCCCCTTCACACGCTGGGGAGGCCTCTTTGCTCCTACCTGTATATTGTTGGTTGTGGCCGCCGCACTGTTGAGAGTGGGCCGGAGCTCAAGATCGGCGGGTCAACAGGAACGCTGAAATCAGCCACGGAGGTGGACCGATGATCGACGAGCTACGACGCCAGCTCGAGGAGTTCCGTTCGCGTTATGCAGCCCTCGGAGGTCATCTTTGACCCCTCGGGGGCAGAGGCGCGCCTCTCCGAGTTGGAAGCCAGGATGGCCGAGCCGGGCTTCTGGGACGAAGGAGGCGAGGCCGCTCTGTTGCGCGAGCGCAGCGTGCTGCAGGCGACGCTGGAGCGTTGCCATCGTCTCGACGAGCGGTTAGCCGATGTAGCTACTCTCATCGAGCTTGCCGAGGAGGGGGAGGAGGAAGCCCTCAACTTGGGCCGGGACGCCCTCGCCCAGCTTGAATCCGAGATTGCCGCCATCGAGATTCAGCATCTGTTGGGCGACCCCGACGATGCCCGGCCCGCGTTGGTCGAGATCCACCCGGGTGCCGGTGGCACGGAGTCGCAGGACTGGGCCGCCACGCTTCTACGAATGTACAGCAAGTGGGCCGAGTCCCAGCGTTTCCAGGTAGAGGTTCTCGATGAGACACCGGGCGAGGAAGCAGGCATTAAGAGCGCTACCCTCCGCGTCGAGGGAGAGTTCGCCTTCGGCTATTTGAAGGGCGAGACGGGAGTTCATCGTCTCGTCCGTATCTCGCCGTTTGATGCTTCTCACCGTCGCCATACCTCGTTCGCGTCGGTCCTGGTATCACCCGAGGTCGACGAGGACATCGAGGTAGTTATCGACGAGAAGGACCTGCGGATCGATACCTATCGCTCCAGCGGAGCTGGTGGTCAACACGTGAATGTCACCGATTCCGCTGTGCGCATTACTCATCTGCCTACTGGTATTGTCGTGCAATGCCAGGCCGAGCGCTCGCAACATCGCAACCGCGCCATGGCCATGAAGGTGTTGAAAAGCCGTTTGTACGAGTTCGAAAAACGGAAACAGCAAGAGAAGCTCGACGAGCGACACGCGGGGAAAAAGGAGATCGGCTGGGGTAGCCAAATTCGTTCGTATGTCCTGCACCCCTACCGGATGGCCAAGGACCACAGGACCGGTGTCGAGGTGGGCAATGTTGACGCGGTGCTTGATGGTCACCTCGGGGAGTTTGTGGAGGCCTACCTCAGGCTAAGGAGCCTTTCCGAGTAATGGTTAGGTACGGTGTGGGCTATTGCTGCTGCGACGGACGGTGGCCACCGTCGCCACCCTGGAAGCGGTTCAGGAAGTAGGCTTGCTGGTAGTAGGGTAGGGCGAGGATACGGTGTTCGGCCAGGCCACACACGCCGGTGGGCTCGGTTCCGTCCAGGAAAGCCAGCTGCACAGGGGTGTCGCAAACATCGCTGGCCAGTAGGCCGGTGCGCGGATCTACAGTACGCAGCACTACCCCGGCTGGTTGTGGGAATTGCTTTGGTGGTAGGCCTGCAGTGGCCGCCCGCATGACCTCCATCCAGATCGGAAGTGCTGCCTTCGCTCCCTCCTCGCCAGGGCCGATCGGCTTCTTGGTATCGTTCCCGACCCAGACGCCGATGGTGTGGTCCGGAGAAAAACCGATGAACCAGGCGTCGGAGTAGTTGTCGGTAGTGCCGGTCTTCCCACCCAGCGGTCGTCCTAGCTCGCGGGCCAGGGCCCGTGCCCTGCGGGCCGTGCCATTCGAGTAGTCGACGACGTTGGTCAGCATACGTGCCATGACGTAGGCGATATCGTTGTCCATGACCTGCACGGCCTGTCGCTCGGTCGTCTCCAGTGGACGACCCTCGTGGTCGGTGACCTGGCGGACTAGATGGGGCTCGACCCGAACCCCCTGGTTGGGGAAGACGGCGTAGGCACGGGTGATCTCCCACAGCGATACGTCGATGACGCCCAATGAGAGCGAGAGATAGGGCTTGAGATTGGCGGTGATCCCCAGCATGCGGGCTGTATCGATGACCTTGTCGGCGCCGATCTGTTGCTGCAGCGCCACGGTGACGACGTTGCGCGACTTCGCCAGCCCCTCGGCCAGCGAGGTGATGCCAATGTACTCATTGTGGTAGTTGTGCGGTTGGTAGGCTTGGCGGCTGCTGGCATCCTGAAAGGTCGTTGGTTGATCGAGCAGCAAGTTGGAAGCCGTCCAGCCGTTGCGCAGGGCAGCAGCGTAGACGAACGGCTTGAACGCCGAGCCGGTCTGCCGCTTGGCCTGCTTGGCACGGTTGAACTCACTGTTATCGAAATGGCGGCCGCCTACCATCGCCTTGACCTCGCCAGTACCATTTTCGAGCACCAGCACCGCGCCCTGAAGTTCCGGCTCTTGATCCAGATCTACCGCAAAGCCGCCGTCGTCATTGATCGAGCGAATCCACACAGAGACGAGATCGCCCTCCTTCATCAGATCGTTGAGCCGTTGGCGATGG
>JBHHYG010000201.1:0-6821 GCA_046757445.1 Acidobacteriota bacterium | reverse complement strand
TTTCCTACTCGGAGGTTACGCCATTTCTATTTCCACAGGACGCGGGACGGATCCCCCATTCGCGCAGGTCGGAACTCTGCTCACGCGGATAATGGCGGCGGCGGGTAGTGTGCCAAGACGGATGCGCTGAATCCGTAAGCCAGGTTATGGCGGCCATCATGGCCTTGACGAGATCGTTCCCACCCAGATCCCGTGGCAATCTCATACCGCGGGCTCAGGCCTGATGGCGCGAGGCTCCCGCTTCGAGGCTCGGGCGGCGATCTGTGAGCGTGCCCGCGACGCCCCCGAGGGTGGCGGCGACGATCCCCCAGACGATGTATCCGAGGCCCGAAGCGGCCATCCAGGTCGGCTCGAGGGCAGCCAGCAGGCCGCGGCTCTCGAGAAAATAGGCGACGAAGGTGGAGGTGAAGCCGGCCGCCGCCGACCAGGTCACCGCACGAGGTTTCGCCCAAGGCAGAAAGACCGCCGCTACCGGGAAGGCCACGGTGGTCGTCAGGATGCCGGAGGAAAGATAGAAGATCTCCCACAGCGACTCGGTATTGAGGGCGAACAGGCAGGCCGCCGCCACCGAGCCGGCGGTGGCCAGCCGCGACCTGCGCTCGGCAGCACGCCTGCCTCGCGCTTCCTTCGCCGGCCGCTCGGCCACCCCCATCAGGTCGTAAGCGAGGCTGAGGGCCATGACGTTGGTGCAAGTATCGATGGTGCTCATGGCCGCGGCCACCAGACCGACGGCGACGCCGACCCCCAGCCAGGCCGGAGCGAAGCGGCTGACCAGGGCGGCAAAGATGGCGTCGCCCTGGTTGCCGACGATGGCCGGGAAGCTGCCGTTCTGCAGGGGGAAGATGGCCAGCGCGGCGACGCCGATGAACAGCGGCACGACGCCGACGAAGAGCAGGGCGTTGGCAGCGGCCAGCAGCACGCCGCGTCGTGCCGCTCGCGGGTCCCGCGCCGCCTGCACCCGTAGCCACAGGTCGGTCTCGAAGGTCCAGCCGGGCAGGTAGGCGGCAAAGGTCAAAAGAATAGTAGCCAGGCCCGGCGCCAGCAGCGCCGTCCAGCTGGCACCGGACTTGGCGCCCCGCAAAGCGCCGCTGGCGATGAGGGAGCGGAAGGTTTCCCCGCTGTTCGCCGCCATGCTCTCCAGGGTGGCGCCACCGCCCGCCAGGCTGCCGAGGCCCTCGATCGCCAGCCAGCTCATTGCCAGCAGGTAGAGCACCACCAACCCGTACTGCAGCTTGTCGGTGTTGACGACGGCGCGGAACCCCCCGAGGGTGGCATAGTAGCCGACCACCAGGCTGATGAGGAGGATCAGCAGCGTCGGCGACACCCCCATGCCCGGTGCCAGAAGTGTGGAGGCGACGTAGATCTCCGCTCCACCCCAGACCAGGAAGACGAAGGCCACGGCCACGGCCACCAACCGCTGCGCTCCTCGACCGAATCGCCGGCCGACCATCTCCGGCTGGCTGACTGCCGGCAGCTGGTGGTAGCGGCTGGCGAGTAGATAAATGCCGGCGAGGGCCGCCAGCCAGGGGATGGTGATCAGCCACAGCGCCCCGATGCCATACCAGTAGAAGAGCTGCACGGCGTAGACGCACGACCAGGATACCGACAGAAACCCCGCCGAGATCGACAGTCCCACCGACAGGCCGTCGAGGCTACGTCCGGCCGTCCAGTAGGTGACCCCCGCCTCGCGCCGCCGGTGCGCGAGCCACCCCAGCGCCAGTGCAGCGAGGGCGTACAGCAGGAAGGCGACCCAGGTGGCAAGCATGGCGGCAGCAGTCTACCGCGCACTGCCGCTGCCGCCCCCCCGAAGGCGGCCCTTCCCCCTCGCCAATACTAACTCTAGACGACGAGCCATTCGGCCGCCGCGCCCGCCTCACATGGGCCACCCTCATCAGGAAGATCGACGAGATCGACCCCCTCCTGTGCACCTTCTGCGGCTCGCAAGAGTTCAACTATAAGCAAACAGGTCAACGGGCACGCTCCACCTGATATTCGGTGTGCAGGTACATCAGGCCTGTCTTGGCCACGAGATTTCTAGTATCATATAGAACCATGAGTGATACTAAAGGACAGCGCGCCGAGCTATCCGGACGTTTCGTGCTGCGCATCGATCCTGGACTGCACGCCTCGTTGAAGAAGGCGGCGGAAGTGGCTGGGATGTCGTTGAACGAGTACTGCGCCCGTAAGCTCGCCGCGGCGCCGGGAAACCTCGGCGACCCGGCGGCGGCAGCGGTTGTGGAGCGCGCCGCCTCACTCTTCGGTGGGGCTTTGGTGGGTGTTGCGGTCTTCGGCTCGTGGGCCCGCGACGAGCTCGATGAGGGCTCGGACGTCGACCTTCTTGTCGTGGTTGACGACCGCGTGAGGATCACCCGCCAGCGTTACCGGCATTGGGACCGTTCGCCGTTGTACTGGGGCGGCCGGATCGTCGAGCCGCACTTCGTCCACGCCGGCACCGCTGACCGGCGGATCACCGGGTTGTGGGCCGAGGTCGCGGTCGATGGCGTCGTCCTGTTCGACCGGGGCTGCGAGCTGTCTCGGCGGCTGAGCCACCTGCGACGCGACATCGTTGCCGGACGAATCGTTCGCCGCCGGGTGCACGGTCAACCGTACTGGGTGGAGGCTGCATGATGCAGAATGTCGACTTGGCAGCCGACTACGTGCGGCGCGCCGCGATCCGGTTGGGCGCCCTCGACGTGCTGTTCGACGGTAACAGCTGGGCGGACGTCGTGCGGGAGTCGCAGGAGGTCGTCGAGCTGGCGCTCAAGGGCTTGCTGCGCTCGTGCGGCATCGATCCTCCGCGAGTCCACGACGTTTCCGAAGTCCTGCTCGCCGAGCGGACCCGGCTGCCGAAAGCGCTTCACGAGCAGCTCGAGACGCTGACGGGAATCTCCCGCGAGCTGCGCCGCGACCGGGAATTGGCTTTCTACGGCGCCGAAGACCTGATGCCATCGGGTTTTTACTCGCGGCAAGATGCAGAGCGCGCCCGCGAAGGGGCGAGACGGACGGTCGAGCTCGTCGTCCCACACGTCGCCGGAGCCGAGGCCCGGGCCGATTCGAGATCCGACGCCTGAGGTGGCCCGAGGCGGCGGCCGTCGAGGTTGTTGGTGAGCACGTAGAGGGCGCCGTCGGGGCCCTGGACGACATCGCGCAGTCGTCCCATAACCACCGCTAAAGCGATCTCGGCTGCGTGCAAACCAGCGCTCTACCCGGGTGGGCCGATACGGATTGTCGGGATCCTGGAAGCGGATGCGCAGCAGCGCCTCGCTGGCCAGGCTGGCGATGAACAGGTCGCCCTTGAGCTCGGGAATCAGCTCGCCGGTATAGAAGGTCATGCGGAGGGTGGCACGGCGGCCTGCGGCCACATCAGGATCGGATCGACTTCGAGCGCAACGGACCGGGGGATCCGTGTCTTCCGGATCCGGATGTGACGCGCTATCCTGCGGCCGAAGCGTTGCTGGATGAGATGGAGCGACAATAAGGGCGCGTAGCGGAAGCCATCCGCGCGTTCCCCGCGGACGCATTCGAACAGCCGGTGGAGTGGCGCCTCGACGATTCGCTTCCCACGATGGCGGAGTATCTCGTACTTCCTGCTCGTCGCGCACCCGAACATGCATCTGGGCCAGCTGGCGTCGTGGTGGCCCCACTACGGTCTGCCGTCGGCGTTGGGTGCAATGAACGTTTGTCAGGCAGCGCCGCATTCGCTACGCTCTTCCACGCACTGCTGTGATTGCTTTGAGGGAGATGGCCATGTGGAAGGTGACGGCAACGATCGACGGTGAAAGGACCGATTGGCCGCACCTCGAGATCGAAGACGGCCCGGCGTCACTGAAAAACGTGCTGGACGGCGTAGGTAAGCTGACGGAGAGCGTGCGGGTCAAGGCTCCATTCGAACTCATGCACCACGTCACCAAATGTGGACCGCTTGCTTCGGGGGACTCGATTGAGCTCTGGGGTGAAAAGGCCATCGACAAGTTCGAAGTCGGTGGCGACCGCCCCGGCAACGCGATTCGATTCGAGCACGGCCGACAGCTACAGTGGTTCGTCAACGGCGGCGAGAAGCATGCGAGCAGCGCGTGGCACGACGACACCCTCGTCGCAGTGCCGCTGCGGCCGGACCTGGACGTCCTCGATCTCGAGTACGTGGACCGAGAGGAGGACACGGCGTTCGGCGAGCGAATGATCGAGAAGTTCCCACGCACCGAGGGGGACGTGCTCCTTCCGCTCATTGCAATCGAGTGGCGCGCCTACGTCGGGACGGACAGCGGCATCATCGACGGCGCATGGGCCTGGGGACGCAAGCTCGCTCTCAAAGGGGCTGGCGTCGGCGGTTTGCTCGTCGGGAAAGTCGTGCGGCTGCTGTCCTTGGCGCCGCACCGGCCGAACCACGACCCGCTCCAGCGCCGGCGCCAACGTCACTACGAGCAGCAGTTTCCCACCGCCGCCCTGGCCTGCCCAGACCTGCGCACCGGCGAGAAGGTGCCGGGACCGGCGTGCATCGTCGTGGTTCACGGGACGTTCTCCTGCGGTCTCAACATCCTGCAACACTTCGAAAACGGCCAGCTCGCGGTGCCGACGCGGCGCTTCGAGCACGACACGTTTTGCAACGTGACCGAGAACGCGAAGGATCTCGCCGATCTCATTCACGATCGTGTGCAAGCGCCGCAGCTGTTGCTGGTCGCTCACTCCCGCGGGGGGCTCGTCGCCTGCGTCGCGTCGGCCTTGCTGGCCCAGCACGAACCGCCGCCCGCCGTCGACATCTGGACCTATGGGACGCCGCATCACGGCACTCCCCTCGTGCACGCCGGCAACCGCGTGCTGGGGTGGCTCTACAAGCTGGGCACGCAAGTCGTCGCCGGCATTCCGGCGCCCTGGCCGACCCAGGCCGCCATGGGATACCTGCTCGGAACCGCCGCGCTTCCGAGTGGCATCGAGGACATGGCGCCAGGCTCGTCGTTCCTCGACACGGTCGAGATGCTGACCAACGCGAACGCCGTTGCGAGCCATGCGGGCGACTTCGATCCAATGAGGACCTCCAGCACCGGCTACGGTTTGCGCTTCAAGTCCGGATTTGCACGGGGAGCTTTCGGCAGTGCAAACGACCTCGTCGTGCCGACGGCGTCGGCGTCGGCGGTAGGCAGGTCGAAGACGATCAAGCACTGTGACCACTTCAGCTACTTCGCCCGCGATGATCTGCGGGACGCGATCACCGCTTGGAACCGGTAGCGTCCGATGGGCAGGTCTTCGATCTCTAGGGATCTTTGATCTCGATCTCGATGGACTCGCTGAAGCGCTTCGAGGCCCTGTCTCGATGAACGGATGCGGGATCAGCGACATGTCCCGGCCGGGAACCTCACCATTCTCGAAGAACGTACCGTCGAGCAACGCGTGGTCCAGCGCAGCGATCTCGTCCTTGATGCGATGATCCCAGCGCTCCCACTTGTCGATGTCCGGAATGTAGAGCAGCGACTTCGACGCTCCCTAGCCCGCATTTCTCAGCGGCTCGCGGCTGCGCGAGCGCAATGGCAGGCGATGACTGCGTTGCGCTTGGCTCGAGGGCTCAACGTACTGCACCAGTACGCCTACGTCCTCGAACCGGCGTGCGCCTTGTCCTCGCAGCCCTTGCGCCCGCTCGCTTCACGACTCGTTGAGAAATGCGGGCTAGATCGCGAACGCGAACGTGCCCGTGAACTCCGCCCGATGTGGAACGGGGACCGCCAGCACGCTGAGATCGTCGGCGAGGAGGCCTTCGCGGGTGGGCGTCCATACGTTGCAGGTTTCTCGATACGTTACTGTTTCCGTAACGGTTCTGCGATCTGGCAACTGGTTGCAGGATCTGCTATATGTTACCGAAGGAGGAACTAACTGCAGAACCTGCAACCGAATAGGGCGGGAATGAGGCACCGGGCTCCGCTCTATTCGCCGCCCAATTCAGGACCGCACGACGAGGCCAGCATGGAACGGACGCTCTCCCAGAACGAGGCCAAGGTGGTCCTCGACCTCGAGTGGCGGAACCAGAAGACCGTCACCCTGGCCGAGCTGCGTGAAGCGCTCGGCGGGTCGGAGAGCTACGCCCGGCTGTTCGCACACCGGCTGGTGAAGAAGGGCTGGCTTGAGCGCCTGCGCCCGGGGCTCTTCCAGCTCGTGCCCGCGGATCGCGGCCGGGAGGGCGTGGCCGACACGAACCCCCTCGCAGCCGGCGCCGTCCTCGTCTCCCCGTATTTCTACTCCTTCGGTACCGCCTGCACGCACCACGGGCTCAGTGAGCAGGTCTTCTCGGAGGTGTACCTGGCCTCCCAGGAGCGGCGCCGGCACGAGATCATCCGCGACAAGCGCTATGTCTTCGTTCATGTTCCCGAGCCGCGCTTCTTCGGCTTCGAAGAGATCACCGTCCTCGGACATGCCGTTCAGATGGCAACGCGCGAGCGTGCGGTGCTCGACGCGATCGATCGGCCCCGCTACGCCGGCGGCATCGGTGAGGTCTCCGGGATCGTCGCCCGGGCGGTCACCAAGATCACATGGGACGCGCTGCTCGAGCTCGCGCGCAAATGGGGCTCGTCGGCGCTATTGCAGCGCCTGGGCTACTTCCTCGACCTGCACCAGGCCGACGTACCCGGCGACGTGCGTAGCACGTTGCTCGAGCTCGTCCGCCCGAAGAGCAAGATCCAGCTCGCTTCGCGCCGCAAGTGGGGCACGACCGGCAAGCTTGTGCGACCGTGGAACGTGGTGGAGAACGTCTCTCGGAACGTGCTCATCTCGAAGGAGCAGAAGCCGCGCCGGCGTGTGGTCTTCGCGAAGAAGGAGCAGGACCGGTGATCGAGGAC
>JBHHYG010000200.1:0-6855 GCA_046757445.1 Acidobacteriota bacterium | reverse complement strand
CTCGCAGCCCTTGCGCCCGCTCGCTTCACGACCCGTTGAGAAATGCGGGCTAGGCTCCGGCGGTTTCTTCGCCCTCGAAGAAGGGGGCCCATTTTCCCTGCGGTGAGGGCTCGGTGAGCAGGCTGACCACCACCAGCAGTCCCAGCGAGATGAGCACACCGGGAATGACGATGTAGTCGCTGCTGGCAAAGTCGAAATCGGTGCCGCCGAGGCTCATGGTGAAGTTCATGCCAAGCCGGCTGAGCACGGTGAGACCGACGATGCTCCCCAGACCACCCCCTATGCAGGCGACCCCGCCCTGAGGGGTTACGCGCTTCCACACGAAGGCGGCGAGCAAGGCCGGTGTGAGGCTAGCCCCCACCAAAGAGTAGGCGTAAAGAGCCATTGACAGAACCGTTTGGAACTGTGTGAGGAGGAGGATGCCAAGCGCTCCGAACAGCCCGATAAAGGTGCGTTGCAGGTTCAGCATCTGCCTGTCGGTGGCCTGCGGGTTGATGAATCGCTGGTAGATATCCCGGCTGACGTTGGTGGAGGGAACGAGCAGGAAGGTATTGCCCGTCGACAGGACGATCGCAATGGCCGCAGCCAGCAGGATAGCTCCTCCCCACACCGGCAGACCGTGACGGGCGATGAAGAGGATCACGGTTTCAGAGGCTGCTCGTCCGACCACCGATGTCTGCTCCAGCAAGTCGGGGTAGGCGGCTCGCCCGACGATGGCCAGTAGCGCCAGCGTCGTCTCGATGAACACCACCCCCGCCACCATGCCGAGCACCGCCCGGCGTGCGGCGCCGGCGTCCTTGGCGGAGAAGAACTTCTGGTACATGCCGCTTTCGCCGAGCAGCAGCAGGAAGGTGGGCAAAGCCACGCCGATCACCCACAGGGCGCTGTGACCACCGAGGGGCGTCATGTGCTGCTGTGGAAGCTTGGCCATGACCTGTCCTATGCCGCCTTCCATGAAGACCATATACGGCAAGGCGAACAGCACTCCCACGGTGATCACCGTGCCGTTGAAGAGGTCCACGGTGACGATCGAGACCATGCCGGCGAGAGCGGTGAAGACGACGATGGTGGCGGCGGTGATATACATCCCCAGGGTGGGAGAGATCCTGCCGTCGGTGACGATGCTCAGGATCCATCCACCGCCGCGGAATTGGTAGGCGGCGATGGTCACGTAGGCGAGGATGATGGCAAAGGTGCCGAGGATGCGTGCGGTGGCGTTGTAGCGCTGCTCCAGCAGATCGGGGACGGTGTATTGGGCGATGCGCCGGACCTTGCCGGCGATGAAGTAGGCCACCACCAGCCCCAACCAGCCCCCATACGAAAACCAGAGCTCCGAGATTCCCGATCGATAGGCCAGGCCGGCCCCGCCGAACAGCGAGCCGGACCCGATCCAGGTACAAACCAGCGTGCCGACGAGCATCAGGACGGGCACCGAGCGCCCTGCTACCATGAAATCGTCGTGGCTCTTCATCGCCCTCGCTCGCCACAGGCTGACGCCGACGAGAAGCAGCGGGTAGAGCATGACCACCGCGATCAGCAGGTTCATGGTCTCTCCTCGAATTGGTCAAGGGTTGCCATTGGACCCAGGCCTACCAGCGTAGCAGGTTGCGAAAAAACGCCTGCAGGGTACCGCGTATGGATTCCTCCGCAACCTTTTCAGGAAAGCGCTTCGCTCAGGGCCGGCTCGAGGCGCGGGAAGCGGAACTCGTATCCTGTCTGCTGCATTCTCGACGGCAGCACGCGCTTGCTGCTGAGCAGCTCGCTGGAGAAGCCGCCGAGCAAGATTTTCAGCGCCGTGGCGGGCGTAGGCATGAAGGCCGGCCGGTGCAGCACCCGCCCCAGGACCTTGCCGAAGTCCTTCTGGCGCATGGGCTCCGGAGAGGTGGCGTTGTAGGGGCCAGTGAGCTCCTGGTGATCGAGGGCGAAGCGGATCATGCCCACCAGATCGTCCCGCTGCACCCACGACCACCATTGGCGTCCCGAGCCCAGCGGTCCGCCGACGCCCATCCTGAAGGGCGGCAGCATGGCCTGCAGCGCCCCGCCTCCGGGGCCGAGCACCACGCCGATGCGCAAGCTCACCACACGCACGCCCAGCTCGCCGGCCCGCGCCGCCTCCGCCTCCCAGCCCTGGCAGACCTGTGCCAGAAAATCCGTTCCCGGGGGCGAGTCCTCTTTCAGGATCTCGTCGCCGCGATCGCCGTAGTAGCCGATGGCGCTTGCGGCCACAAGGACGCGCGGAGGGCTCTGTGTCGCCGCTAGCGCATCCACCAGGCGGCGCGTGCCGAGGACCCGGCTGTCGCGAATCGCTCGGGTCTTCCTTGCCGTCCACCTGCCCACCACGCTCTCACCGGCAAGATGCACTATGGCGTCGACCCCGGCGAGCGATTCCCCGGGTGGCGGGGAGTCCGTGGCGCTCCAGAGAAAGGCGTTGGTCAGCTGCGGCACGGCTCGCTTCGCTGCTTCCGGATGCCGCGACAGAGCGGTGAGCTCATTGCCGGCCTCGCCCAGCACCTCGCACAGCCGCCTACCGACGAAGCCGGTGGCGCCGCTGATCAGAATACGCATGCGAGTCTCTGAGACCTTTGCCTCCCTTCCAACCGCTTGCGGCCAGGGGATAGTTTGCGGCCAACTGCTAGCTTGCGACCAGCCGTAACATGGCGCAAGGGTGATTCAGGAACATGGTTCGGGGGCGATGCCGCCGAGCGTGTGTATGATCAGGGGGCAGACATCCCTTGTCGGGAAGGATGGAACCTCCCTTGGAGCCAGACCGGGTCGCGGTGTGCTCAGCGCGTGTGCTGTTGATGCGGCGTGGAGCCAGCGGCGATAATCGGCACCTCGATCGTCAGGGGGCCATGAGAATAACGACTCTGCACAGGCTGTTCTCCCTTACCCTGATGCTGGTAGGTTTGTCTGCCATCGGCTGTGGCTCCGGCGGCGAACAAGCCGCCGGGCCTGATCAAACAGCGGCTGGCCGCGGCGTGCTGCTCGACCCCGACCACCAGGCCTGGAGCGAGGCGGCGCCGGAGGTCTTCCGTGTGCGCTTCGAGACCAGCAAGGGAGAGTTCGTCGTCGAGGCCCACCGGCCGTGGGCGCCTCACGGGGCGGATCGCTTCTACAACCTGGTGCGGTTCGGCTTCTACGACGACCAACGGGTGTTTCGTGTTCGCGCCGGCTTCATCGCCCAGTTCGGCCTCCCCGGCGACCCGCAGGTCACCGCCGTTTGGAAGGACCGCACCATGCCCGACGATCCCGTCCGGCAGAGCAACCTGCGCGGCTTCGTCGCCTATGCGATGACCGGACCCGATACCCGCACCACCCAGATCTACATCAACCTCGCCGACAACGCCCAGCTCGACGAGCAAGGGTTTGCCCCGATCGGTAGGGTCGTCGAGGGCATGGACGTGGTCGAAAAACTCTATTCCGGCTACGGGGAGGACGCCGGAGGCGGCATGCGCGGCGGCAAGCAGGGCAAGATCCTCGCCGGGGGGAATGCGTACCTGGACCGAAAGTTCCCCAAGCTCGATCGTATCTTTCGTGCCAGTATCGAGCTAGCCGAGCTCCACTCGTTGGTCGCGGTCATCCTCGACGTGGGAGTTGCATCGCTCGATGAACGGACGGCCCTGAGCCTGCTCGCCTTGCCACTGTCGCGCCTCGATCACCCCTACTCGGTTCCGAGGAACACGGGTTACCTCGACAACCTCACCGCGCCCATCCACGTCGACGCCCACTGGATAGGCACCTTCGCCATCAGCTACCCGTTGACTGCCGGGACCAGCTGACCGTGGCGATTCTTCTCGAGAGGCGGCGCCGGATTGTCTTGGCAGGCTTCACGCTTGCCACTGCGTTGATCTCGAGCGGTTTGTATTTTGGACCACCCGTACCCACCCGGGACTTGTTCGAACTACCGGGCGACCCGGTCTTTTCAGCCGACCTGCGAGCAAAGAAGTTCTTGCCGTCAGCGGAACATTCCGTCTTTTTCCTTGTGGGCGGCAAGGATGAAGACCATCGGGGGAACGTTCTGGACCTGGAGGTTCTCAAGGAACTGGTTCGTCGAAGAGATCGACTGATGGCCGATGAACGGATCACCGCCTTCTTCGATGAGAAAGCCAACCCTCTGGTAGGTCACCCGACAACGGGCCCCTGGAGTGTGGCGGAAACGGTCCGCGACGTCATGGACGGGAATAGCCCGGCCCTTCCATGGCCCGGACCCGATTTTGATCACTCTACACAGCAGCAACTGAATGCCCTGCTGAGTGTCTTGTTCAACCTCAGCTACAGCGTGAGTCCCGGTGAACCATTTTTCCCTTTTCGAAACTTACTCGCTCTGGATCTCGCTCCGGACTCTACCGGGAAGTGGCATGCCACCGGCATGGTCATGCCCATCGGGGCCAACACGAACCGCCTTCAGGCTGCAGTGGAGGCCGGTGAGCTGAGCGGCTTCGAGCAGTGGGAGCTGTGGGTGGATTCTTACTACCGACCCCCATTTCCCAGCGAGATCAGCGAGGACGTTCGAATATGGTCCTACGCAGGCATCGACACGCAGATCGACCAGCAGGTCAACGCTACCTTGCCGCTCGTCGGGGTCGCATTTGTGCTGATGAACCTTCTGGTGGCCCTTTTCTTCCGCAACTGGAGGGACTTGCTGGTGGTGTCTGTCTCTCTGGTCCTTCTTGTCCTGTGGCTGAGCGGCGCACAGGCTTGGCTAGGCTATCCCTCGACGCAGCTTTCTTCGATGTTGCCCATCCTCATGCTTGCCCTGGGCGTCGACTTCGCCATCCACAGTCTCCACCGTCACAAGCTCATCGGCGAGGCTCATCCGCTATGGAGCACTGACCCCCGCCATGCCGGTCTCGCGAGTGCCTGGCCGACCGTCAAGGGGTTCTTTCCGGCCCTCGGGTTGGCCACCATCACCACCATCATCGCTTTCGGTAGCGCCTTGTTCAGCCCCATTCCAGATCTCGAGGAATGGGGAGTACTGGCAGTTTTCGCCATCGTCTCTTCTTATCTGCTGCTGGGAGTGTTTGCGGTCTACCTGCGTAGCGGCTTTTCTTCCCCTTCGAAGGGAAGAGGTGTCTCCGCCGCGCACTCACTTCGAACGCTGTCCGGCTCCATCGCCGGCTTCTACGAACGAAGAGGGTGGTTGATCCTTTTCTTATTCCTGATGATCTCGGCATGGATGTTGACCGCTGGCCGGCCGGACGCAGATTTCGACGTTCAGGACTACGTCGACAGTGGCTCGCGCTTCGTCCGAAGCTTGAGGATGGAGCAAAAGATCTTTCCTGCATCGGGGGAGCCAAGCTACATGCTCATTGAAGGCGACCAGCTGGCCACTCCGGACATCATGGCGAGAATCCAGGAGCTCATCGATGCACTGCCAGGGATCGGCGCAGCCCTCAACGCGGCCCTTAGTGAACCTACCATCATCGATTTGCTCCACTTGCAGAAAGCCTTGCTGGCTCAGGATAGCGGCCTCGGCACAGCCTATGAGGACGGCGACAATAACGGCTTGCCCGACAGCGCGTCGAATCTGCTGGCTGTGCTCAAGGATATCCGTGAGAACGGCACCCGGGATCATCCCGACCCGCGAAACGCTCGACGGTTGATTTCCTCCGCCGACGTAGCTGAGCTCTATCAGGTGGAGAATGGCCGACTGATGCGGGTGCGTGTCTGGTTCAATGTCACTCGCCCAGAGGATTGGGCCATGATGGGCCGCCTGCTCGAGGAGCTGAAAGATATCTCGGCGGACCTGGATCGATTGCCTCGAGTTCATGTCTACATCACCGGCCTGAGCTACACGCGCTACGCCTATGTCAACGATCTCACCAGCAGTTTTACCAGCAGCACCTTGACCGCAATCCTCCTGTGTGCCCTGGTTGTGTTCCTGGCGTTCAGGGATTTTCGCCTTGGAACTTTGACGGTTGTTCCCGTCCTCATCGTGGCGGTTTGGCTGCAGGGGATCATGGCCTTGACGGACACGAGCTTGAACATCGTTACCGTTCAGGTGATCAGCCTGGCCATCGGCCTGGGGATCGATTATCCGATACACCTGACCCAGCGCCTGCGGGAGGCTCGCAAGGAGCATCCTGGCGGTGCCCGCCTCGCCTGGGTGGGGCAAACCATGGAAGAGACAGGGGTGGCATTATTCGGATCTGCGCTGACAACCCTGGCGGGATTTCTGATCCTGTTGCTGTCTCCCATGCCGCTGTTCGTCATGTTCGGCACGATCATGTCGATCATGATCGGGCTTGCGCTGTTGTGCGGCTTGGTTCTGCTGCCAACGCTGCTCCTGAAGCTGGGGGGCCTTCCCCGAGACACCGACAACTGAAGAGATGACGCTAATGTCATTTCCGGGACAGGACCATTTCATCTTGGTGGCCTACGCTGCGGCTGGATGAAGTGGGTGACGGAGGGAGCCTGATCCATGGTAGCCGCTCGAGCTCGTGAGCTGCGACAACCGTCGGGGGGACCGTGCAAGTGATAGCGGCGAAAGCAGAAATCCGTGAAGAAACCGGCAAGGAGACGGAGAGAGCGAGCCAGCGCTACAGCGCCTGGGTCAACCCGAAGTGGGTGCGCCTGCTGGATGTCCTGGGGATGGAAACAACGTATACCAAGTGCGAGGGAGCGGAGTTGTTCACCGCTGACGGCAGGCGAATTCTGGATTTCCTCTCCGGCTACTGCGTCTACAACGCGGGGCACAATCATCCGCAGATCATCGCCGAGCTCGAGGATGAGCTGCACCGGCATGGCCCGACGATGCTCCAGAGCCATGTGCCGGAGCTCGCGGCAGAGCTGGCGGAGCGGCTGTGCTGTCTGTCGGGGGGATGCCTGACGAAGGTCTTCTTCACCAGTTCGGGA
>JBHHYG010000199.1:0-6860 GCA_046757445.1 Acidobacteriota bacterium | reverse complement strand
CGTGCCCTTTGCCGCGCCCGCAGCAGCAAGCCGTTGAGATATGCGGGCTAGGACTGTAGGTCAGAGCACGGTTCGGCCCCGAATGTGCTCAGATCGCCATTCCCCGGCGACGTTGCAGGGCTAAGCTTGACGCAGGTGAGTTGAGGGCCCCTGGACAAGGTTGGGTAGCGATCCGAGAGGGACAGTGGCGGGCTCTGTCTCCGTTCCCTCTCCCCGAGCTTCACGACCCATTGCCGCAAGGGGGTTATCGTGAGCACAAGATCTACCGCCTACCTAGGGCTGGCCGTCGTCGTGGCGACGGTGAGTCTGCCGGGAACGGCCGCACCGGCGACCCCACCCACCCCACCGCTGTCTCGCCCCCCCCAGCGCTCCATTTCCCAGCGCCCGAGCTTCGGCGCCGAGGTGGAGATGGTGACGCTGAATGTCTCGGTATTCGATGCCGATGACGCTCCTGTCGGCGATCTGAAAAAGGAAGATTTTGCCCTCCTCGAAGATGGCGTCGAACAGCAGATCATTGTCCTGCTCGCCCCCAGCGAAACGCCCCTCGAGATCGCCATGGTGCTGGACTTCAGCGGCAGCATCGCCGACAACGCACCCTACGCGAAACGCGTCGCCCTCGCTTTTCTGGAGGAGCTGTCTGCCGACGACTGCGTCTATCTGCTGCCCTTCAACCATCAGGTAGGACCGGGCATCTGGGGCAAGGCAGATGACCCTGATCTTCGCGCCCTGATCGAGGCGACAGAGGTGGCCGGTGGCACCTCGCTCTTCGACGCCATGCTGGAAGGCTTCTCCCGGCTCGAGCGCAACGGCGAAAGCCCGGAGACGGTGGAGGATTATGGCGCCTTCGGTCTGCACGAAGGCGGCGAGGCCATCGAGGAAGCGGACGAATCCGCCTACGAGGAACGACGGCAGGCCCGCGAACGGATGCGCAGGAGGCTGAAGTTTCAGCCCGTCGATGAATGTGGAGTGCGCATTCTCGGTGCCGCCGCCGAGGCCAGCAGTACCAGCCGGCGGCAGGCGATGGTGGTGCTCACCGACGGCGACGATCAGGACAGCATCTCCAGTTTCGCTGATGCGCTGCTGGCGACGCATGAGGCGGAGGTGCCGGTCTTCTCCATCGCTGCCGGCGCCGCAGCCCATCCCGTCGGCGGCTATCTGTCCGCCAAGGATATCTGGAGCCAGCGCCTGGGCCGTCGCGGCCACGCAGGGAGAGCTTCGCCCGAGGCGATGGAGCGCATGCGGGAGCTCGAGGCCCAGTGGCAGGAAGTGTCCCGCATCTCCGGCGGCAAGCTGATCAAGGGCGAGGGTTCCTCGCGCCGGCTCCGGCGAGCCTTCGATGAGGCCCTGAGCCTGATGCGAGCCTCGTATTTGATCGGTTACTACCCCTCCTCGACGGACTCCGACGACGGGGAGCTTGCCTGGCACCAGGTGGAGGTGAAGCTCCGGGACCCGAAGTTGCACGCTCTGACGCGCTCCGGCTACTTCCGCACCATCGTCGACACCAAGACCGCCAAGTCGGCCACCAAGAAGGGAATCGAGTTGCTGACGCAGCGACGGCCCAGCGACGCCCTCTTGGAGTTCGATCGTGCCATCCGAGCCGACCCCGCGGACTGGAAAGCTCATTACCACCGAGGCATCGCCCTCGGCCTGCAGGGCAAATGGCAGGATGCGCGCGCGGCCTCGTTTCAGGCTGCACGTCTGAGCCCGGGAGTCGGTGCCGTCCAGGAGCTCGCCTGGTTGACCGCCTACAGCCTGGGTGACTACGAGGCCGCATGGGAACATGCCATCCGGACCCATCAGGCAGGCACGGAGATGACCGAGGAACTCGACATGCTGCGGCAGCAAGCGCCACAGCCGGCCGATCTGGAGGCGCGCCTCGACGCACCCCGCATCATCGTCGGCGGCTCCGAGATCCCCGATCTGCTGGCGCAGGCGGCCCTCAAGAAGGTGTTTCAAAAACTGGAAGGGGCCATCTCCGATGCCCCCATGCTGGGGCTGGTGACCGAGCCGTGGCGGGCGGACTACTTGCTGATCATCAACGACGAGCGGCTCGGCAAGAAAAAGCCTCGCAGTCTCAAGGGCCGCCTGGAGCTCTACGACACCCTGGGCAAGCGCCTCTACAAGCAAGAGTTGGCGCTCTCCGACATCGACGACCCGGCAGCCATGTCAGCCGAGGTGGCAGGCGACATCGGCCATCTCGAGCAGTGGCTCACGCGCGGTGTCAGCAGCGGGCCCGACTGACAGCCATCGGGCAGGCCCGCCGGCGACATGGTATCCGGCCCCATGGCGGGCTAGGCTTACCCCGCACTTCTCAACGGCTCGCGGCTGCGCGAGCGCCAGGGCCGCGATGACTGCGTTGCGCTTGCCCCGAGCGGGTCGAGGTACGTACCTCTCTCTGCCGGCATGCGCCTTGTCCTCGCGGCCCCTGCGCCCGCTCGCTTCACGACCCGTTGAGAAATGCGGGGTACCATAACCACGGTGATGTTTGCGAACGGGCCTCGCAGGGGGACAGCCCATGGGGAAGATCCGAAGGATCCTGGTGGCCAACCGCGGCGAGATCGCGGTGCGGATCATCCGCGCCTGCCGCGACCTCGGCTTGCAGTCGGTAACCGTCTACTCGGAAGTCGACCGCGATGCCCTGCACGTGCGCTACGCCGACTTCAGCTATCCCCTGGGGGCGGCACCGGCCAGCGAGTCGTACCTGTCGATCGACCGCATCCTGGCGGCCGCTGCCGACAGTGGCGCCGACGCCATTCATCCCGGCTACGGATTCCTCGCTGAAAACCCCGAGTTCGCTCGCCGCTGCGCCGATGCCGGCTTCACCTTCATCGGCCCGCCGCCCGAGTGCATGGCCCTGGTGGGCGACAAGGCGGCGGCGCGCAAGGTTGCCGCCGACGCCGACGTGCCGGTAGTGCCGGGTAGCCCAACTCCGGTCGCCGATGTCGATGCGGCGCTGGAGGTAGCGCGGGAGATCGGCTATCCACTGATGTTGAAGGCGGCAGCCGGCGGTGGCGGCAAGGGTCTGCGCAGGGTGGCCAGCGAGAAGGAGATGGCCAGTGCCTTCCGCACCGCCAGTAGTGAGGCGGCATCGGCTTTCGGTGACGGCCGCCTCTACGTCGAAAAGGCCATCGAGGCACCCCGCCACATCGAGATCCAGATCCTCGCCGACCTGTACGGCAACCGCATCCATCTGGCCGAGCGGGAATGCAGCCTGCAGCGGCGCCACCAGAAAGTTCTCGAAGAGGCCCCGTCGCCCATCGTCGACGACAGCCTGCGAGCCGAAATGGGCAGCGCGGCGCTGGCCGTCGCCGAGGCGGCCGGTTACGCCAACGCCGGCACCGTCGAATTCCTTGTTGATTCCGATCGCCGCTTCTACTTCATCGAGGTCAATGCGCGGCTACAAGTAGAGCACCCGGTCACCGAGATGCTCACCGGAGTCGACCTGGTAGCCCAGCAGATCGAGCTGGCTGAAGGGCAGCGATTGTCGCTGCGCCAAGTGGATCTGCGGCTGCGCGGGCACGCCATCGAGTGCCGCATCTACGCCGAGGACCCCGAACGGGGTTTCGCACCCTCTCCCGGCATCGTCGAGACGCTGAGGCTGCCGGGCGGCCCCGGCGTGCGAGATGACTCGTGCTTGTTCAAGGGTTGCGAGGTGCCGATCCACTACGACCCCATCGTGGGCAAGCTGATCGCCTGGGGCCCCGATCGTGCTGCCGCCATCCGTCGTATGCGACGGGCGCTCCAGGAGTACAAGGTCGGGGGCATCGCCACTACCATTCCCCTGTTCCTGCGCGTACTCGCCGAGCCCGAATTCCTCGCCGGCCGCTTCGACACCGGCTATCTCGATCGCTTGCTCGGCCGCCGGGTCGGGTCGGGTCGGGTCGATGAGACCGGCGGGCGGCCTCGAGCCGCACACGACGAGGCACAGATTGCCGAGGTGGCGAGGCTCGCCGCGGCCCTGCACGTATACTTGCGTGAGGAGGAGCGTGCCTTCCGGCAACCCTCATCTTCGTCGTGGAAACGGCACGGCCGCAGGGCGGCGATGGAAGACCGTCAATGATCATCGAGGTTTTGCTCGACGAGGAGACAACGCCGCGACGCTACCAGGTGCAACGGCGCGGCAGCAGCTTCAGTGTGCGCCGCCTTGCCGATCTTCTCGCGGCCGACAACGACGACCACGGCGGCGGCGTTGATCGCCGCGCCGTGCCCGACGGTGCACGAGAGACCCTCATCGACTGGCGCCGCCCCGAGCGCGGAATCTACTCCCTGCTCGTCGACAAGGGCTCCTTCGAGGTATTCATCGAGGAGAACGACGATCGCCTCACCGTGCATACGCTGAACCGCACCTTCCTTGTTCGAGCCGACGACGCTCGCCGGCGGCGCTCCGTCGCCAGCGCCGAAGTGGCTGACGGAGTGGCTCGTATCACGGCGCCGATTCCCGGCCGGGTCACCAAGGTGCTGCGGTCGCAGGGCAGCGAAGTGAAGCGTGGTGAGGGCGTTATCGTGCTCGAGGCCATGAAGATGGAAAACGAGCTACGGTCGCCACGCGACGGCATCGTCACCTCGGTGAAGGTCGAAGAAGGCCAGGGCGTCGAAGGTGGCACCCTGATGGTGACGATCGAATGAGCCCGGCGCGCCTTCATCGGGAAGATTCCGCGCCAGCAGCGAGCGGGCGACTGTGACGGGGGGTGGACCGGCGCCACCACAAACCTCCGGCACAGGCTTTGCCTCGCTGTTGGGGCAAGAGCGCGTGGTCGAGGCTCTGGCCCGGGCGCTGAGAAACCATCGCCTGCCCCACGCGCTCCTCTTTCACGGCCCGCTGGGGGTGGGTAAGGCCACCTGCGCCGGAATTCTGGCCCAGACGCTGAACTGCAAGGCGGGTGAGCTTCTCGATGCCTGCGGTACCTGTGTTTCCTGCCACAAGGTCGCCCGCGGCCTGCACCCCGACGTGCTCTGGGTGAGCCCGGAAAAAGGCGTCATCAAGGTCGATCAAGCCCGCACCATCGTCGAGTCGGTAGCCTACCGCCCCTACGAGGGTGAGCGCCGGGTGGTGATCATCGACGACGCCCACGCCATGAACGCGAGTGCCCAGAACGCGCTGCTGAAAACTCTGGAGGAGCCACCACCTTCGTCGTTGATGGTGCTGGTGACGCCGGCCGCACAGAGCCTCCTCGCCACCGTGCGCTCCCGCTGCCAGCCGTTGCGCTTCCAGCCGTTACCGTTGGCGGCGCTGCAGCAGCATCTGCAACAGGCACACGGCCTGTCAGCCGGGGAGGCCCGGCTGCGAGCGGCACTGGCTCCCGGCAGCCTGGGAGCCGCCCTCGGGCTCGACCCTGAAGCCTACCGCCAGCGACGCCAGGTGGCCGAGGAGGCTCTGAGGGACGCATGTCAGGGAGGCGCTGCCTTGCTGGCGGCGGCTGAATCCTTGCTGGCCGCCGGGACGGGCGAGCGAAAGATCGAGAAGGCGGCATCGGCGATCGCAGCGGTTCGCGACGTGCTCAGGGATCTGTTGGTGTTGTGCGCCGGCAGCGACCAAAGCATGCTGGTCAACGCCGAGCGCGCCGATGCCTGGCGTGGCTGGGCACAGCAGATGCATACCGACGACATCATCGCCGCGCTGGATGCGATCCAACGGGCGGACATGCGCCTCCATGGTCCCGTCCAACCGAATGCGCGCCTGGCGATCGAACAGGCGCTGGTCGAAACCGCTGCCATGCTCGCGCCGGTTGGGGTGGACGCATGAGCGGGCGGCTCGTGGGCTGCACGATGGGCGATCCCACGGGCATCGGCCCGGAGATCATCCTCAAGGCCTGCGCCGGCGGCGAGAAGGTCGGCGAATCGCTGCTCCTGCTGGCCGATGACGAGTACCTGCGGGGTCTCGCTGTAGAGCTCGAGCTCGGCCTCGACCTACACACCGTTTCGTCGACAGCGGAGTGCCAGCAGCTCCTCGCTGCCGGCCGCACCGGACCCTGGGTCCTGCCCTGCGGCCGGGTGGAGGACGGACTTGCCCACGGCCGGCCTCGCCCGGCGGATGGCCGTATCGCCTTCGAGTGCATCCGAAGGGGGGCGGAGTTAGCGTCTGGTAGCGACATCGCCGCGCTGGTGACCGCCCCGGTGAGCAAGCGAGTGGTCGCGACCCAGGAGCCTGCCTTCCTGGGTCACACGGAGATGCTGGCGCGGCAAGCAGGAATCCGGCACCCGTTGATGCTGTTCGTCGGGCCACAGCCGGCGGTGGCGCTGCTGACCACGCACCTGCCCCTGGCCAGCGCCATCGTCCATGTGCGCCGAGATCGGGTTCTCACTGCCATTTCGACGCTGCATACCGGCTGGACAAGGTGGCTCGGAGATCAGCCGCGCATCGGCGTTGCCGGTCTCAATCCACACGCCGGTGAGGGAGGGCTTCTCGGCATCGAGGAGGAAAGGGAGTTATTGCCAGCCATCGCTGCGGCACGTGAGAAAGGCCTGCAGGTGTCGGGTCCCTACCCTGCCGATAGCATCTTCCGCCGCACCGACATCGACGCCGTGCTCGCTCTCTACCACGATCAGGGAACCATCATCGCCAAGCGTGCGCCCGAGGTCAGCGTGAATCTCACGTTAGGGCTCCCCTACCCGCGCACCTCACCGGACCATGGTGTGGCCTACGACATCGCCGGTCAGGGCAGAGCCGACCCGGAGCCGATGCGCGCCGCCCTCGAATTGGCAGGGAAGCTGGCGTCTCGACGCTGACTAGCCCGAGCATCTCAACGGCTCGCGGCTGCTAGCCCGCATTTCTCAACGGGTCGCGTCGCGAGGGCGTGGGAAGGGGCGCGGGCGCCAGGCGCGCGCCGGGAGGGCCCCGGAGGCGGATTTGACAAAACGTC
>JBHHYG010000198.1:0-6862 GCA_046757445.1 Acidobacteriota bacterium | reverse complement strand
GCCCGGCTCCTTGACCTCGCCGGTGGCTCGATGAAGGGCCGCGAGCCACAGCAACGAGTCTCGATCCTGGGGATCGGCGACCAGTGCCGCCTCGTACTCGCGCCGCGCCAGCTGCGGGGCATCGACCTGTTGACGATAGTAATCTCCGAGCTGGCGGTGCTCCCGGGCGTCCGAGAGCGCCTTGAAGCGCCTCAGTTGCTCCTCGCCCGAGCTCTCCCCTCTTCTCAACAGCAGGTTGCCGAACAGGAAGTGCCCCTCTGGATACCAGGGCTCCGACGCCACCAAGGCCCGTGCTACCTCCTCGGCCTCGGCGGCCCGCCCTAGCTCGCCGAGCAGCTCGACCTGCAGGCCGCGGGCCTCGGCCAGGTTGGGGTGGCGCCCGCCCGCCTGCCGTTGCGCTTGCCCGGAGGCGGCGCGTTCCTCGAGGTCCGGGAAGGCGACCTGCAGCTCTTCGAGGGCCGCGGTCTTCTTGCCCTGCTGCGACAACAGCTTGGCGCGCTGATAGTGGGCGACGCCATGCTTTGGAGAGGTGGCGAGCACGCCGTCGAGGGCCGCCAGCGCCGCCTCGTTCTCCTGCAGACTCAGCAGCTGCATGGCCAGCGCCATTCTCGAAACTTGCCGCTCCGGAGCCAGCTCCACCGCCCGCCGGTAAGCATCCACCGCCTCCCGCGCCTGCTGCGCGGCCACCAGCGCGCTGCCCAGGCGCGTCCACAGCGTCGCATCGTCCGGGGCCAGCTTCAATGCCTCCCGGAACCAGTTCACCGCCTCTGCTGCCTGACCCGCCTCGAGGGCGATCACCCCGGCTCTGGCCCGTGGCACCGACCAGCGGAGGGCCTCGTTGGAGAGCGAAGCCAGCCGCTCGAGGGCGGCCTGCACATCACCCATGCGATAGCAGAGCTCGGCACGGTAGAAGTGGATGGGCGGGTAGCCGGGCCTCGACCTCTCGGCCGCCTCCAGCGCATCCCGAGCGGCGGCAAAATCTCCCAGCTGCAACCAGACCTGGCCGAGAAGGAACTGCACCGGGCCGGCATCCTGCACGCGCTCGAGGGCCGCCTGGAGGTGGGTGACCGACTCCTCCGCCCTGCCGGCGGCAAACAGCGCACGCCCCAGGTGGTAGCGGGCTTCCGGGCTCTCCGGCCGCAGTTGTACGGCCGTCTGCAGCTCAGCAATGGCCGCCGCCGTGGCGCCGGATTGCAAGAGCTGTAGCCCACGTCTCAGGTGTTGCTCGGCACCCTGCTGCCCCCAGGCCGTGCCGTTGATGCCGGCCCACATGAGGAATGCCGCCAGCGACATCAGCGCGCCAGCTTTCGACAGCCTCAACTCCCCCTCCTGGCGACGATGCCACCGAGCTCATCGATGACCAGCCAGGCAGGCGCCACGTCCCTCAGCTCGGTGACGCCGCCACCGGGCCATTGCACCTGCACCCTCTCGGCCCTGCCCCCTGGTAGGAATACAAGCAGGCGTACGTCGTTGCTGGAAAGGTAACCGTCGCTGGCACGCAGCTCGCGCACCTGCCGGCGGCCACCGGACTCGACCATGACCCGGGCGCCGTAAGCATCGCGGTTACCATGCCGCCCGATGAGGCTCAGCCGCAGTACCGGATACTGCGAGTCGCTGTCATTTCTCAGCAGGTTCGGCCGTGCGTTGATGTTGGTGACCAGAAGATCAACGTCACCATCGTCGTCGAAGTCGGCCACGGCGGCGGAGCGCGACGATGTCGCAATCGCCAATCCCGGGCCGGCGCTATCACGGGCCTCCAAGAAGCCGGCCTCACCGGACTCGCTGAGCTGATTCAGATAGAGAAGGTTGCGCTGCCGGTAGGGCTCCAGCCCGGCGGCATCGAGCTGCGGGTGGATGTGCCCGTTGGCGACAAACAGATCCTCGTCGGCATCGCCGTCGAGGTCGGCAAACTGGGGCGCCCAGCCCATATAAGGGAAGCTGCTGGACGCCAGGCCCAACTGCTCGCTGGTGTCCTCGAAGACGCAGTCGCCACGATTGCGATAGAGGGTATTGTAGTCGTGCTGGAAGTTGGTGACGTAGAGGTCGATGTCGCCGTCGCCATCGTAGTCGGCCGCCGTCACCCCCATGCCCGCCTGCTCCTGGCCACCACCGTTGTAGCCGGCTCCACCGAACAGCGACCAGTCCTCGATGCCGGCCTCGCCATCGTGCCGGTAGAGCAGGTTGATCGTAGAGTCATCGGCGACGTAGATGTCAGGGCGCTGGTCGCCATCACAATCGGTAGCCACGAGGGCAAAGCCGTAGGTTGCCTCGCCGTCCACCTCCGCCTGCGGCCAGCGGGTAAAAGAGCCGTCGCCGTTGTTGCGGTAGAGGATGTCGCGGGCGCCTTGCAGTCCTTCTGGCCCGCAGAAGACCTCGATGCCGCGGTAGAAGCAGAGCCCGTCACCCAGGGTGGCCGTTGCGGCGGCATCGAAGTCGACGTAGTTGGCAACGTAGAGGTCGAGGTGGCCGTCGCCGTCCCAGTCGGTGAACAGAGCGCTGGTACCCCAACCCTCGTCCTCGGCACCGGCCGGCCAAACAGAAAACGTGCCGTCGCCGTTGTTGCGGTAGAGGCGGTTGGACCCGATGGCGGTCACGTAGAGGTCACCGAAGCCGTCGTCGTCGACATCGCCGACGGCGACGCCGTTTCCCCACATGCGGTCAGCGACGCCGGCGACATCGCCGACCCTCTCGAAGGCGCTTCCGAGGTTGCGGAAAAGAGCGTTGCCGGTGCCGGAGGAGCCGTCCTCCGGCAGCTGCGGCCCATCGGCCCGCAACGCCTCCCGCGTGGCCGCCACGGGATCATCGGCGGGACCCGGCAAGCCGTTGACCAACAGCAGGTCGGGCCACCCGTCGAGGTCGTAGTCCAGCCAGCCGGCTCCGGAGCCGCCCATCTCGGTGATATAGGCCTTCTCCAGGGTGCCATAAACGTTGGTGAAGAGGATGCCGGCCTCCGCCGCCACGTCGACGAAGCGAACCTTGGCGTTCGCTGCCCCGCCGACCGGAACCGAGGCAGTGAGTGATAGTGCAGCGACGAGCAGGGCGGGCGAGAGGCGAAGGTGGACGAGGGGGGTACGGATCATCGGCTGGGCCCGGAAGCGCTCCCTTGCCGCTGAAGCTTCGCCAGCTGCTGCCGGGCGGCGTCAAGGTCAGGATCGATGCGCAGCGCCTTCTCGAGCATCTCCCGTGCCTGCTGCCGCCGGCCCCCCTGCAGGTAAAGACGGCCCAGCCGCAGGTATACGCCCGCCTTGTCGGGGTTGCGCCGTGCGGCGCTGCGCAGCTCGGCGACCTCGGCGTCGAACGCCTCCAGCTCCTTGAAACGTGCCAGCACCCGCGCCGCCTCCTCGGTCTTGGCCAGCCCACGCAGTGCTTTCCCGAGGTTCAGATAAGCCGGGGTGCGATGAGCATCGGCGGCGATGACGCGGCGGAAACCGATCTCAGCGGCGGCATACTTTTCTTCTTCCAGGTCCAGCATCGCCATCTCGTAGAGCGCGTCTCGATGATCGGGGGCCAGGGCCAGGGACCTCTGGAGGGCTTCCCTTGCTGCACCTGCCTGACCCAGGCGCCGGCGCACGTAGCCCACCTGGTAGGCGAGATCCGCATCCTCGGGGTGGCGGCCGGCGAGCTTCTCGTAGATCTCCCCGGCGGCCGCTACCTCGCCGGTGCTCACCCGCACCTCCGCCAACGCCCGCAAGGCCGCTTCGTCGTCGGCATCCTCTTCGACCAGACTGGAGAAGATGTCGGCCGCCTCCGCCGTCCGGCCGGTGATGTTTGCCAGCAAGCCCCCCAGCGCCATGCGCAACCGCCGCTGCTGGGGCTGTTGGGCAACGCCCTCGACCAGCAGGCTCTCGGCCTCGTCCCGCCGGCCCAGCCCTTGCAAGACCTCGGCCAACAGGAGACGGGTGTCCACCTCGGAAGGGTCGGCGGCGAGGCCACGGCGCAGGTTCTCCTCGGCCTGCCGCCCGCGACCGGCGCGAAGCTCTCACAATCCCAAGTTATAGAAGGCCTCCACGCGGCCGGAGTCGACCTCGACAACGCGTTGTAGCGTGCGGCTAGCCTCCTCTTGCCGGCCCGATCGAGCCTGAGCGACACCGAGGAGTGTGAGCACTTCGGGGTCGGGCGGCCGCAAGGACTCCAGCGGCTCGAGGGCCTCCGCGGCGGCAGCCGCCTGGTTGTCCTCGAGCTGCAATTTGGCCAGAGCCAGCGCCGCTAAGCGTGCCTGTGGAAAGCGATCGAGCATCTCCTGGTAGGCCTGCTTGGCCTCCGCCCGCCGGCCCCCAGCTTCCAGCACCTGGCCGAGGTAGTACCAGGCACGCAGGTAGCCGGAGTTGCGGGAGAGGGCTTCGCGCAGGGAAGTCTCCGCAGCGTCCATGCGACCGACCAGAAAGTGCAGCTGCCCGAGGCCGAAGGGACCCACGGGGCTCTCGGGGTGGCTGCTGTCCAAACGCTCATAGATCTTTCCCGCCTGCCGCAAATCGCCCGCCGCGATCTGCGCACCAGCGAGCATGAAGGCAGCCTCGATGTCGCCGGGCCGAAGCTCGAGCGCCGCCGTAAACTCGCTGATCGCAGCGGCGTACTGCTCCTCGTTCATGTGCAGGACACCGGCCGACATGTGGCGGGCATAGGCGTCGATCTCCCGCTGCGGGCTTTGCCGTTTTTGTGCCAGCCAGCCGTGGACCCCCGTGGCCGCCACCAGCGACCCGCTGGCCCCCGCTGGCGGCGACAAGGCCGTCCCCATGGCTGCGGCCGAGGCCAACAGGCCCGAGAGGCGGATGAATACCGAAGTCCACCTCGTGGAGCCACGTACGGCCCAGCTCATTCTCGACCCCAATGATGGCTGTAAAGAAGTTGCCTTCCTCCGGGGAACGCGGCCGCTTCATGGACACGTTGACCCTCGGCGTCGGGCATCGGTACCATGCAATTCTCTTCCATCTGCCGACCCGGCGAGTTTACTGTCGTCTGTCCATGACTGCACGCCGTCGTCTTCTGTTGCTTTTCGTCGCCCTGCTGGTGGTCGCATCGGCCGTCGTTTGGTGGCTGGGCAGCGGCAAGCCCAGCTACCGTGGCGCCAACGTCCTGTTGGTCACCATCGATACGCTCCGGGCCGACCACCTCGGCGCCTACGGTGATGCCGGCGCCGAGACACCGACGCTGGACAGGCTGGCCGCAGAAGGAATCCGCTTCGACCAAGCCATCTCGCCCGTGCCTTTGACCTTGCCCTCCCACACCTCCATCATGACATCCTTGAATCCCCCGGAACACGGGGTACGGGACAATGGCGCCGCTCCCCTCCCTGCCGGTGTTCCCACCCTCGCGAGCGTTCTCAGTCGAGCCGGCTATGCCTCTGGCGCCTTCGTCGGCGCCTACGTACTGCATTCTCGCTGGGGTCTGAATGCCGGCTTCGAAACCTACGACGACCGCTTCGACTACGACGATCCCCTCGCCGCCCCAGGCCAGGTCGAGCGCCGCGGTGCAGCGGTCGTGGCAGCCGCCCTCGACTGGCTGCATGGCGACCCCGGCTCGCCCTTCTTCGCCTGGGTCCACCTCTACGACCCCCACGCCCCCTACGCCGCTCCCGAGCCCTACGGCAGCCGGCTGGCGGAGCGCCCCTATGATGGCGAAATAGCCTACGCCGACGCGCTTGTCGGCCAGCTCCTCGAGGCCCTGCGAGTCTCGGGGGAACTGAAAAGAACGCTGGTGGTAGTCACCTCGGACCATGGCGAGGGCCTCGGGGATCACGGCGAGCCCGGCCACGGCCTCTTCCTCTACGATGCCACCCAGCGGGTACCGCTGCTGATGCGGTTGCCCGATCGCCGCGCCGCCGGCAGAGTGGTCGAGGAACAGGTGCGCTTGATCGATATCGCACCGACGATTCTCGAGCTCTTGGAACTGCCGCCGGAGCCCGGCTTTCACGGCGGCAGCCTGGTGCCGTTTTTCCGCGGCAGCGCGCCTTCGCGACCGGCCTACGCGGAGACCATCTTTCCCCGCACCCACTTCGGCTGGCAGGAGCTCTACGCCTTGCGCGACGAAGGACACAAGTACATCCTCGCCCCCCGTCCGGAGCTCTACGATCTGAGCGTCGATCCGGGTGAACATCGCAATCTGGTCGACGGCGAACCCCAGCGGGCGGCGGCCATGCGGGCCACCCTCGAAGGGATGCGCGGCGGCCAGCCTGCCCCGCAACTGCAATCCCTGCCGGCGGAGGTGGAACAGCGGCTCCGCTCCCTCGGCTACATCGGCCGGGCACCGGCGGAGCTGTCGGAGGGCCAGCTGGCCGACCCCAAGGATAAGGTCGCCCTCTTCCGCGACCTCACCAAAGCGCAGGGTCTGACGCGCCAGGGAGAGGCGGCCGCCGCCGCCGAGTTGCTCGAGAAAATCGTCGCCGAAGACCCTCGCATCGTCGACGCCCAGCTGACCTTGGGGAACGCCCGCTTCGCACTGGCTGACTTCGACGGCGCCGCCCAGGCCTACCGGGCGGCGCTGGAGCTCAGCCCCGACTATGAGCTGGCGCTGGCCAACCTGGCCATGACCCATCGGCGTCTGGGCAACAGGCGCGCCGCCGGCGAGGAGTTCGAGGCGCTGCTGGCGATCGATCCGCGCAACCCTGCCGCCCATTTCAACCTCGGCGACATGGCGCTGCAAGCAGGCGATGCAGCTGCCGCCCTACGCCACTGCGAGGCCGGCATCGAAGCCAACGACTCGATGCCGGCGCTGCATTTTTTTCTCGGCATCGCCGCTCTGCGATCCGGCAAGCTCGAGCGCGCCGAGCGGGCCTTCTCGCGTACGGCCACCTTGGATCCTGAGCAACCCCGGCTCGCCTACTACCGGGCCCAGGTGGCCGAAGCACGCAACGACGAGGAGGCGG
>JBHHYG010000197.1:0-6863 GCA_046757445.1 Acidobacteriota bacterium | reverse complement strand
TGCCTCGCCCACTTCGCCGTGGACCCCGCGAGCTGGTTTTCGTGACGACGAAGCTCGCCGGCCCCAAGACCCGCTTCCTGCCCTTCAACCGCGGGCGCTTCGGCGGGGCCGGCAATCCCCCGGTGCCTCCCACGCAGGGGGGCTACCCGACCGACTACCTGTGGGAGCGGATCTGGGCCCGGGACAGCGTGCTCGACCTCATCCGTCAGTTCATCCACGAGGTCGAGGAGGAGGACGACAAGGGCAGGAAGACCGGCAAGTGCTCCCTGATCTTCCCTCGCTACCAGCAGCTCGACTGCGTGCGGCGGCTGATCCGCCACGCCAGGGAGCACGGCCCCGGCCAGCGTTACCTGATCCAGCACTCGGCCGGCAGCGGCAAGAGCTTCACCATCGCCTCGCTCGCCCACCAGCTCTCGGTGCTGCACGACGCCGAGGACCGGCGGGTGTTCAACTCGATCGTGGTCGTGACCGACCGGCGCGTGCTCGACCGGCAGCTCCAGCGCACGATCCGCCAGTTCGAGCAGACCCTCGGTGTGGTGGAGAACATCGACCAGACCTCACGTCAGCTCCGCGAGGCGCTGGAGGCGGGGCGGACCATCATCGTGACTACCCTGCAGAAGTTCCCCGTCATCGCCGAGCAGATCAGCGAGCTCCCGGGCCAGCGCTTCGCGGTGATCGTGGACGAGGCCCACTCGTCGCAGTCCGGCGAGAGCACCAAGAGCCTGAAGGCGGTGCTGGCCGCCGGCGACCTCGAGGAGGCCGAGCGCGAGGAGGCTGGCGCCGAGACCCCGGAGGAAGAACCCGAGAACCGCGTGCTGGAGGAGATCCGGCGCCGTGGCCGGCTACCGAACCTCTCCACTTTCGCCTTCACGGCGACGCCGAAGCCGAAGACCCTCGAGCTCTTCGGCCGCAAGCGCGCCGACGGGAAGTTCGAACCCTTCCACCTCTACAGCATGCGCCAGGCCATCGAGGAGGGCTTCATCCTCGACGTGCTCGCGAACTACACGACCTACAAGGCGTACTGGCGGCTGCTCAAGAAGATCGAGGACGATCCCCGTTACGACAGGAGGAAGGCGGAGTACCTGCTCAAGTCGTTCGTCGAGCTCCACCCGCACGCCATCCACGAGAAGATCGCGATCTGCGTGGAGCACTTCTCGGCGCACGTCGCCAGCGAGATCGGCGGGCGGGCCAAGGCGATGATCGTCACGCGCTCCCGGCTGCACGCGGTGCGCTACAAGCTGGCGCTGGACCGCTACCTCGAGGAGAAGGGCCATCGCTGGAAGGGCCTGGTCGCCTTCTCCGGAACGGTGAGGGACGGGGGCGAGTCCTACACCGAGTCCGGGATGAACTCGGCGGGACAGGACCGCGTGATCGGCGAGCGGCAGACCGCCGCCGAGTTCGAGAAGCCGGAGTACCGCTTCCTCGTCGTGGCCAACAAGTTCCAGACCGGATTCGACCAGCCGCTGCTCCACACGATGCACGTGGACAAGAAGCTCGGTGGCGTGAACGCGGTGCAAACCCTCTCGCGCCTGAACCGCACGCATCCCGACAAGAAGGCCACCTGCGTGCTCGACTTCGCCAACGAGGCGGAGGAGATCAGACAAGCCTTCGAACCCTACTACGAGACCACGCTGCTCTCGGAGGCGACCGACCCGAACCTGCTCTACGAGATGCAGGGGCGGCTCTTCGACTTTGGCGTGTATACCGCGGACGACGTGGAGGCCTTCGCGCGGGTCTACTTCGACCGCAGGGCCAGCCAGGACCGGCTCTGCGCGGCGCACTGCTGTATGTACAGCTCTGACGCGCTCCAATGAATCTATATTGATATCCCTTCCGGCAATGACGCGCTGCGTCGCGTTGTCAGCGGTTCAGTTCAACGGAGCCTTGCCGCTGAGCGCAACGTTCGCCGCCTCACACCCCGACCGAACCGCGGCCCTAGTGACGTTCGGTGCGTTCGCCCGCGTCTTGCGGGCGCCCGATTACTCGATGGGGATCGATCTAGAAATCGCGACTCGGCTGTTTGGGGGCTTGCTGGAGAGCTATGGCACCGGTGCTTCGCTTTCAACCTGCGCGCCCTCGCGCGGAGAGGACAAGCAGGCGAAGGCGCTATGGGCCAAGGTGGAACGCCTCTCCGCAAGCCCCGGCGGCTTCAGATCGCTGGCACAGCACATCGCCGAAGTCGATGTGCGATGTGTCCTCCCCACGGTCAAGGCGCCAACCCTCGTTCTCCACCCCGAAGGTGACATATTCCCCGTCGAGATCAGCAAGTACTTCGCGCGGCACATCCCCGGAGCACGCTGGCTCGAGCTGATCGGGGGTCGCATGGCAGGGATCGCGGTTCACCTCGCGGCTCGAATCGTCGCACTTGCCGGGCCCGGCGATGTGCTCGTCTCCACGACGGTCAAGGATCTCGTCGCGGGATCTGGCCTGTGCTTCGCAGACCGGGGCGTACATACGCTGAAGGGTGTTCCTGGCCAGTGGCACCTGTTTGCTGCGGAGTGTTGAAGGTGGTTCCCGCGAGACCACCCGCCCGCGACCCAAATGTAGTTGAGTTAAACCGCTGCGCGGTGGTCGGCTCGATCGAGGCGCCGCACCTTCTCACATCTTACGTTCACGTCAGGGTTTGAGCGACGCTGACCTCCATCACACCGCGGTGGTGACCCGCCCGGTCGTCACTGCAGAAGGAGGTCATGATGGGCGAGCTGCGCGATAGGATCGAACGCGACATGCGGGTGCGCGACTTCTCGGTGCGTACGATCGAAGCCTACGTAGCAGCGGTGTCGCCGCTCATCCTTGCTCTGCGCCGGGCCTCGGCGCAGCCAGGCCAACCCCCCGCTGCTTGCTCTGTACGGTCCAACTCCGATAAAAGCCCCACAGCAACATCGAACAAGACCACGAGACGGGGGACCGCGGTGCTCAGCGGTTCAGTTCGAGGGGGCCTTTCCGCCATCCGGCAGTAAACATCGCCGCACCTCGCGCACCGCCAGGTCGCGCCGGATGACGGAAAAACCCTTTAAGATCAACAGCCTTCGAGCCTTTTGCCAGCTTCTCGGTTGGTCAGAACTTGTCGCGCAGCTTCAGGGTATGACACCGCTGCGAGGTAACGCGATCGAGTCGCTGGTGATCGTACAGAGCTTTGTCATTCCGGAAGCGAGACGATTACTCGCTGGTTCGGACATTGAACGACCTCAAAGTCCAACGCAGTGGTTCTGGGAGTTCGTTCATCCCCGAATCTGCGCCCTCGCACGGCCCAGGTTCGAGGCAGGCTTCTTTGGTGATGCAGTCGAAGCATCGTTCAAAGAGGTGAACGATTCAGTAAAGCGAATTGTACGAAACGCGGATGGCCGCGAACTCGATGGCGCGGGGCTGATGAAAAGCGCTTTCTCGCCGCAGAATCCGGTGATTCGGTTGGCAGAATTGGCAACCGACACCGACAGGAACATCCAACAGGGCTACATGGAAATCATGGCTGGTTCCATGACGGGAATTCGCAACCCAGCGGCACATGGAAACCTGAATCCCGAGAGTTCCAAGGCACTCCATCTCATCGCCCTTGCGAGTCTTCTCATGCATAAGGTGGACGAACGCGTTTGTGTCGGTGCCCCTGCGTGGATACGCCTAACCCTTCGCTCCAGCCGACGTGTTACGGCCTGCGGCCTCCGCGCGCGGCTGAGCTCAAACGTTACGCGGCGCGATCGGGAGCACTCAGGACCTGAAGATAGATGGCACTCAAGCTGATCGGCGCCGGGTTGGGGCGCACCGGAACGCTCTCCCTCAAGGCCGCGCTCGAGCGGATCGGGTACGGGCCCTGCTACCACATGATTGAGGTCCTCGCCGCACCGGAGCGGGGGCGGCACTGGCTTGAGCAGACGCAGAGCGGCTCCCACGACTGGGACGCGATCTTTCACGGGTATCGGGCCACGGTCGACTGGCCGGCAGCGGCCTTCTGGCGTGAGCTGGTCCAACGCTACCCCGATGCGAAGGTCCTGCTGTCGCTGCGCGACGCCGACCACTGGTACGACAGCGTGATGAATACCATCTACCACGCGATGACGCAGGGGCCCCCGGAGCGTGCTCCCGGGACCCTCCACGACTTCCACGAGATGGTGTACGCGCTGATCTTCGAGCGAACCTTCGAGGGCCGCCTCAAAGATCGCGCCCATGCCAAGCGCGTGTTCGAGGAGCACAACCAGGCCGTCATCGACGCGATTCCGGCCTCAAGACTGCTCGTCTACCAGCCGGGCGACGGCTGGGAGCCCATTTGCCGCTTCCTTGACGTGCCCGTGCCGGACGAGGACTTCCCGCACCTAAACGACACGGCGTGGTACCGTGCCCGCACGGGGCTCCCGGCGATCGAGCCTCATCGCTGATGGAGGAGCATTCCGAGAAGATTGACTGCGCTTTCTTTGCATAGCGACGCGACGAGACGATGAGCGAGCACCTGAGAATCGTGCTGTACGATCCCGCGTGGCCTCGCAAGTTCGAGTCCGAACGATTGAGGATTTCCGCAGCGTTGGGTGAGCTTGCCCTGCGAATTGATCACACGGGGTCGACGGCGGTTCCCGGACTGGGAGCCCGCCCGGAATCTCATCGAGCAGTTTCATCACTCCCACTTGTCACGTCGCTGGTTCACATATTACTGCGCATCGATACCTGCCCAGATCTCCTTGCCCACGCCGCGAAGGCCGGTCCAATCCAGCGCTTCCGCCGTCGAACTGACCACGACGACCTTCCCTGGCCTCGGAGCCAGGTGGGTTGGCGCCTCGATACGAACGACACTGTCAGGGCCGATCGTGGTGTCGAGTTGTAAGGTTTCGATGCGGTTTTCGTATTGGTCTCGGACTCCAGGCGCCAGGCGGCAACGCGGCAAGTCGCGCCATTGCCCACGCTGGACAGCCAACCGTTGATCGGCTATATTAACACCGAGATTTAAATGAGCCGCTACCATCACAGGGCCGTCGAGGGCAGAATCGTCGAACTGGCTCGTCAGTTCCCGACACTCCTGGTCACCGGGGCGCGCCAGGTCGGCAAGACCACGCTCCTCCGGCACGTCGCGGAAAAGGGCCGGCGTTATGTGTCTCTCGACGACCCGATCTTGCGCGAGTTGGCCAATGCGGATCCGAACCTGTTTCTTGGCCGCTTCCCGCCGCCACTCCTGATCGATGAGATTCAGTACGCCCCGGGCCTTCTCCCTTACCTCAAGCTACGCATCGACGAAAGCCGCGAGCCGGGTGCGTTCTGGCTGACCGGCTCGCAACAGTTCCACATGATGAAGGGCGTGTCCGAGACCCTGGCCGGCCGCGTGGCGGTGGTCAATCTGCTCGGGTTCTCGCAACGGGAACGACTCGGCAAGCGCTGGGACGTCGATCCCTTTCTGCCCGATGAAGAACGGCTGAAGCAACGAGGCACGATCACGATCAAGGACGAAGGCACGCTGTACGATGCCATCTGGAGAGGGAGCCTGCCGGCGCTGCTGACCGGTGAGACTTCCGACCGGGAGGTGTTTTTCGCTTCCTATCTTCAGACCTACCTCCAGCGGGACGTGCGAGACCTTACGCAGGTCGGAAACCTCGACGCTTTCACCCGCTTCGTGCGCGCCTGTGCGGCCCGCACGGGGCAACTCCTGAATCTCTCGGACCTGGCCCGCGACGTGGACGTCAGTGTGCCGACGGCGAAGAACTGGCTGTCGGTATTGGTCGCGAGCTCCCAGGTGTTTCTGCTGCAGCCGTATCACAGCAATGTGACGAAGCGCCTGGTCAAGACACCGAAGCTCTACTTTCTCGACACCGGGCTGTGCAGCTACCTGACCGGATGGGCTTCACCGGCCACACTGGCGACCGGAGCGATGCGCGGGGCGATCTTTGAGACCCACGTCGTTGCCGAAGTGCTGAAAAGCTGGTGGCACCGGGCGTATACTCCGCTACTCTATTTTTATCGGGATCGCGACGGTCGCGAGATCGACCTCCTGTTCGACGTTGACGGCCGACTCTGGCCCGTCGAGATCAAGCACGCGGCCACGGTGCGGCGCGAGTGGGCCACGCCCTTCGCAGCCCTGGCGCGCCTCGACAGGCCGATCGGTTGCGGTGCCGTGGTGTGCCTTGCTCCCGAGCCGTTGCCCCTCACACGGGAGATCACGGTGCTGCCCGTAGGCAGTTTATGACGGGCGTTCACTCGGAACCCTCACCTCGACCCTCGCGGAAGTGCGGGCGAGGCGCCGGACCTTTGATCTGATCGTGCCCCACGAATCCGGGCTGGGCACGGCGTGACGTCAGGTAGCCGGATGTTGCTCGGAAGCTTCCGAGTTGTGAAGTTGGCACAGATCGGGGACGTTGTTTCAGGGCATTCTCTTCCGATGACGCGGAGCGAGCCTCCAGCATCGAATTGGACCCCACGCGGGACCTCGAGACCTGGCGTGCCCATCCCGAGCACAAGCACGCTGACGCGCTGGGCCGCGAACGCTTCTGCACCGAATACTCAATCCGGGTCTGCAAGGCCGTTCGTGCCTCCTCCTTACAGCGCGGAGGGCCGCAGGATGGCGCCGAGAAAGCGCGGCGGGTAGGCTGAGCATGCTCCACGGTTCCATCAACCACGTTTCGATCACCGTCACGGATCTGCCGAAGGCGATGGAGTTCTTTCGCCCTCTGCTAGAGTTTCCTGGTGACACCGTGGGCCAGACTATCCACGACGAAAGATCCCACCACGACCTGACGGTGAACATCAACGAGGGGAACGGCACAGCGGTCAACGTCTGGCAGGCCGAGGCTGACCTCACTGACCATCCCTTCGAGGTCTACCAGGCAGGCTTGCATCACGTCGCGTTCCTTGCATCACGTCGCGTTCAATGTCGAAACCCACGACCAGGT
>JBHHYG010000196.1:0-6890 GCA_046757445.1 Acidobacteriota bacterium | reverse complement strand
CTAGAGACGTGGGAGCGACAATTAGCGCGATCGGTCTGCGCGGCGCGGAGCTAACCGCGGAGGATTTCAGGGAAGTTGAGCTGCAAGGGGAGACACTCGACCATGGTGGCAACCGTAGTGTCACCGTCCACGTTACCAACATCTTACCGTTCTTGGTTCTTAAGTCATTCGCCCTTGATGAGCGAGTAAAAGACAAGGATGCGTACGATATCGTCTGGACCCTCGCTGCATACAGCGGCGGAGGCGGCGCTGCCGCCGTAGCTGCAAAGGAAAGCCCCGTCAGGGAATACCATGATGTCATCGATGGGATCGATCGCCTCCGCGATCACTTCGCGGAGATCGACGCGGCCGGGGCGTCCTTCTACGCTCGCTTCTTCGGGCATGGCGATCCCACTGACGAGACTGGGATCCGGCTTCGCCGGTTCGCAAGGGGGAGCGTCCAGCAATTCCTCGAAGAATGGGACCGCGGTGTTGATTGAGAGGCGGAGGTCCCAGGGCCGTTCCGCTTCGTGTAGTGCTCCAGATATGACCTAGTTCAGTTTTTCGACCTACTCTCACCGCTGGTGGTGTCTCCGTCCTTCAGGTACTTGTCGTACCAGGCGATGTAGCGCTGGTAGCGGTCTTTCTGGTAGCTCGGCCGGCGGATACCGTGGCTCTGGCCGGGGTAGATGACCAGCTCGGTGTCGACGCCGAGCCGGCGCAGCGCCTGGTAGAGCTGCTCGGAGTTCTGTAGCGGCACGTTCCAGTCGACCTGGCCGCCCATGAGCAGCGTCGGGGTGGTGATCCGATCGACCTTGAAGAAGGGCGACAGGCGGATCCACAGGTCGGTGTTCTCCCACGGCAGCCCGAGCTCCCCCTCCCACTCGCGCTGGTAGTGGTCGTGGCCGTAGTTGGCGGTGTAGTTGACCTCGCTGGCGCCGGAGATCGCCGCCTTGAACCTGCCGGTCTGGGTGATCACATGATCGGTGAGGATGCCGCCGTAGCTCCAGCCGCCCACCCCCAGCCGCTCGGGATCGGCAACGCCTATGGCGATCGCCTCGTCCACCGCCGCCATGACGTCCTCGTAGTCCTTGTGCCCCCAGTCGGCCCAGATGGCGTAGCTGAAGTCGCGGCCGCGGCCGGAGGAGCCACGAGGGTTGGCCGCCACCACACCGTAGCCGTGCGCCGCCAGGATCTGCCACTCGAAGCTGAAGCGGTTGGAGAACTGGCTCACCGGGCCGCCGTGGATGCGCAGGATGGTCGGCAGCCTTTGGCCGGCGGGGGCGTTCGGCGGCCGGGTCAGGAAGGCGTCGATCATCGTGCCGTCCTTGCTTCGAGCCCGGAAGCGCTCCACCGGCGCCAGCTCGATGCCGGCGAGAAAGGCGTCGTTGACGTGCGTGATGCGGGTCAACGAGCCGCCTTCCGCCCGGGAGATCTCGGGCGGGTAGTTGAGCTGGCTCTCCAGCACCACGATCTCCCCCTCGGGCCCGCGGTCGAAGGTGATGATGGTGCGCTCGCCGGCCACCAGCCGCTCGATCGTCCCACCCGCCAGCGGCACGCGGGCGAGGTGACGATTGCCCTGATCCTCGAGGGCAAACAGCACCGCCGCCCCGTCGCGGTTGAAGGTGGGCCGCCCGACGTTGCGATCGAGACCGGCGGTGAGGATCCTGGGCTGATCGGTTACACCGCCGCCGTCGGTGTCGCTCGAGGCGGCCACCACCACCGGCACCACGGCGACGTCGTCGGTGTCGTACCAGACATCCTTCGGGTCGCCACCGGCCACATAGGCAATGAGCTTGCCGTCGGGGCTGAAGGCCGGTGAGGAGTCGGTGCCTGGCGAGCTGGTCAGGGGACGCGGTCTACTCCCGGCGCTGGCCTCGACGACGAAGATATCGCTGTTGTCGTTGGCGTCGGGCTCCTCGGTGCGGTTGCTGACGAAGGCGATAAGATGGCCGTCGGGAGACCAAACCGGTGAGCCGTCGTCGTAGGGACCGTCGGTGACCTGCGCGCTCTCCTTGCCGTCGACGTCGAAGACGTAGATGTGGCGGCGCAGGTCGTTCAGGTAGCCCACCCCGTCGCGCTTGAACTGCAGGCGGGTGACGACGATCGGCTCCGGCGCCTTGCCGGCATGCTCGCCACCCTCCTCGGCCTCCTCGCCTTCTCCCCCCTCCTCCGCTTCCGGCTTGGCGTCCGATACCACAAGCGCCAACCGCTTGCCGTCGGCAGACCAGGCCATCGAAGATACGCCGGTCTTGTAGTCGGTGAGCTTGAAGGCCTCGCCGCCGTGCCGGGGCAGCAACCAGACCTGGCTCTTCTTGCCGTCGCGGCCGGAAAGAAAGGCCAGGTAGCGGCCGTCCGGGCTCCAGCGCGGGCTCGATTCCGGCTTGTCGCTGGTGGTCAGGCGGATGGCCTCGCCACCATCGAGCGGCGCCATGTAGATGTCGGTATCGGTGCTGTCCTTCTCGGCATCCATCTGCGAGACGGTGAAGGCAACCCACTGGCCGTCCGGGCTGATGCGCGGGTCGCCGACGCTCTTGAGGGCGAAGATGTCGTCGACGGTGAGCAGCCGGGTCTGCTGTGCCGGCAGCGGAACGGCCTGCACGGCGGCCACGACGAATACTACAAGGGCAATCAGGGTGGCACGGAGGCTCGTTGGTTTCATATCAGCACCTCGGGGGCAGGGAGACCTGCCGGGCTCGGAACAAGATGTCTCACTGGATCAAAGACCTCGGGGACAACGAGGCCCCGCCCGGCGGGATGGACAGATCGCCGGGCCGTGGGCCCTGGTAGTTGAAGGAGCCGTTGCCATGGTCGGGTCAGGCATCGATTGCCTTAGCGCTGATCGTACGCTATCACCCGCATGGTCCACTCTCTGGTCTTTTCCCGACCTGCGCCGAGCTCGAGGTTGTCACGGAAGAAGTTGACGATGTCGATCTTCTCCCCGGCCTCGGGAGGGAGCATGCCGAGAAAGACCACCGGCGCCGCGGTGACGTCGGCGGCGGTCATCTGATCGCCCACCAACCAGGACTGGTTCTGCAGCCGCGACTCCAGCTCGCCGGCTACTTCATTGAACTTCTTGCAGGCTTGCTCACAGACTCCGGGATCGGGTGATCCCGACATCGCCTGCCGGAACATCGTCACCACCGGTTCCGCCAGCTGGTTGCGGGCAAACTTCTCCAGCCTCTCGATCTCCTGCATGGTCGCGTAATCGCTGGAGAACAACGGCGGCGTGTCACGGAAGTTGGAATCCAGGTAGCGGAGGATCGACCTGGAGTCGTAGACCACCGTATCGCCGTGCAGCATGACCGGGGTGAGCGGCTGGCCGGAGGCCTCGACGAGCGCCGAGCGGTCGTCGGGATCGACGGCGATCTTCCGGTAGGGCAGCCCCTTGTAGTTGAGGGCGATCCTGACCTTTTGGTTGTTGGGTGACGGCCCTAGGTCGTACAGCACGATCTCTTTTCCCACACTGCGCTGCGGATCCGACATTGTTGCCTCCCTGGAGAAGAGCCTTACCGATATGCTGATTGCCTAGTGATTTTGCTCCCTCCGGAGGCCCGGCGCCACCTCGGCTCGGTCGACTGCTAGCCGGCATTCCTTCATCCGTCTGCTGCTGCGGGCGCTGGCTCGGAGTATTCTTGGGGCGAGAAGCACCATGGCAGACACGTTCACCATCGCCACCTGGAACGTCAACTCGGTCCGCGCCCGCCAGCAGCGATTGCTCCGCTGGCTCACCGCCCGGCGGCCCGATGTCGTCTGCCTGCAGGAGCTGAAAGGCACCGAGGAGACGTTCCCGTTCGAGCCGCTGCAGCAGGCGGGCTACCAGGCCGCTGTCTACGGTCAGAAGACCTACAATGGCGTGGCCATCCTGTCTCGCAGCGAGCTCAGCGAGGTTTCCCGGGGCTTCGACGACGGCCAGGAGGATGTGCAGGCACGCTTGATCGCGGCGACCGTCGAGGGAATACGAGTGCTTTCGGCCTACGTGCCCAACGGCTCGGAGCCGGGCTCGGAAAAGTATGCCTACAAGCTGGCCTGGCTCGCCCGCCTGCAGTCATACCTGCAGGCACGCAATCCTGCAGCAGCACCTCTGGTGCTCTGTGGCGACATCAACATCGCACCGGAGGTGCGGGACGTCGCCCGGCCCGAGGCCTGGGAGGGTACGGTGCTGTTCAACCCGGAGATGAGCGATCGATTCGGCGCCCTCCTGGCGACCGGGCTCGTCGACACCCTCCGCCTGCATCATGCCGAGGCAGGGCTCTACTCCTGGTGGGATTACAGGAGGCTCGGATTCCCCCGCAACGACGGCCTGCGCATCGACCACGTCCTCGCCTCCGAGCCGCTGGCGAAGCGCTGCACGGAGGCCTTCATCGACCGTGAGGAGCGCAAAGGAGAGAAGCCCTCCGATCATGCGCCCGTCGTCGTCACCTTCGAGAGGCCGTGAACAGCCTCGGCAACGGAGCGACCTGCGTCCGAGTCGCGAGCCATCGTCCCAGCCGTTATCGTCCTGGGCACAGGGGTCAGCCGCCGCGCTTGGACAGGCGTTGCGGAATATGCTTTTGTTCTAGAAGTTCGTTGCATCTTGTGGCGAGCGCGAGCGAGGCGATTTCAAGGGGCAGCGGACGACCACGATACCTTGCGCATCATTGACGAGCCACGACCCCGAGATCACGGCCTTCAGGAGGACGACGATGAAACGGTACCGAGGAATCTTGCTTGCTGTCCCGTCCCTGCTCCTTTTCGCCTTCGCCACCACGGAGCTGGCCGCAGCCGCGGCGACGCCGGCCGTACCAGGGGCGGCCCAAAGCGGCCAGCAGAAGCCCCGCAAGAAGGTCAAGGCGGTGGTCCAGGCGCGCCCCGGCGGACCGCTCGAAGAGATCGAGATGGAAGTGCACGCGGCCCCCGTCGACCCGACCACGGTCGACGCCGACAAGGTGGATCTGGAAGATGACGAGCTCGTCCTCGGCCTGATTGTCGATGGCCGGCCGATCGCCTACCCGGTCCGCTACCTGGCCCTCTCCGAAGTGTTGAACGACACGGTCGGAGATACGCCGATCACCCCCACATGGTGACCGCTGACCGGATCGGGCGTCGTGTACGCCCGTCACTTGGGGGGACAGGATCTTACCTTCGACTTCGGCGAGGGTCTGATCGACGACAATCTGTTGCTGGTCGACCGGGAAACGGGAAGCGTCTGGTCGCAGCTGGCCGGAAAGGCGGTCAACGGCGCCATGGAGGGAACGCCGCTCGAGGCGCTCCCAACTCTGCAGACGACCTGGAAGTTCTGGCGTGACAATCATCCCGATACGCGGGTGATGATCATCGAGGGAGAGCGTGGCCGCCCCTATCTGTACCGGGATTTCGTGCCCGGGGTCCGGGGGACACGGCGGGCCCGACCGACGGCCCACGACATTTCAACGGTAGGCCTCGGGTTGGTCGTTGGCGGCGAAGCCTGGTTCTATCCCTTCAGCGAGCTCGATCGGGCGAAGACGCCGCAAACCCTCGAGGTCGGCGGGCAAACCGTACGCATTCACTACCGCAAGGAAGCGCTGACCGCATGGGCCGAGGACGCGGATGGCAAGCTGCTGACCACCGTCATCGCCTACCAGAGGGGGTGGATGTCCTTCTTTCCGGACTCCGAGGTCTTTCGGGCCGGCAGATAAGGTGGAGGGGTCATCGCGTTCTTGACAACGACCTGTCCATACTGCGAGGCAAGCATTCCCGTGTGGAGCGAGCTGGCTGAGGATCTCAGCCACGCGGGCATTCCCTTCGTCGGGGTATCGCTCCACAGCCTGGAGCAAACGAGAGCGTTCCAGTCGTCACAATCGATTCAATGGCCCTTGTGGGTGCTCTCCAATCCATCAGAAAAGAGCGATCTCAAGGTAAGGAGCGTTCCGCTTACCGTACTCGTAGGCGAAGACGGACAGCAGATGGTCGCAGTTTGGGTCGGTGCCTTGAAAGAGCAGGATGTTGAGGAGATCAGCGAACGGGCCTTAAAGGCCCAGTCTGACGCCCCTGCCTTAGGCAATCTGGATCAACAAAACCCGAACCAGGAAAGGAAAACGACTCGATTGCTCTCTAATTATCCAACCCGAGCTGTCTCAAAGTCGTTGACAGGTTCCGCGCGGCCCCGCAGCTAATGCTCACGCTGCGGTGCTGCGGCAGTTGACAGCCGTCGTGGGGCGCTTGCGTGTCACACCCGTTACTTCTCGGCCAAGACAGACGTTTCTGTAGGCATCATAGCTCCATACCGATTGCTTGGCTTCTGGTTGTCGTTGGCCTGTTGCTGCTAGGTTGTGGCGGCGAGGAACAACTGACTCGGGAATGGGCGATCCATGTACCGGAAAGCGTGGAAAGCCACGAGTACAGAGCCGTTACTCCTGAGGAACGCGTGTCGGCTAGGATCGCGGTAGTCCGCGACCTGATTGTCGACTCCCGTCGCGACGATCCAAACTACCTCTTCTACCTCGCATACACCTTGGCGGTCGACCATGACGGGAACATCTACGTTCTCGACCGTGGCAACCATCGCGTGCAGGTCTTTGACAAAACGGGCAATCACATTCTAACGATTGGCCGGGATGGCCAAGGTCCCGGTGAGCTCGCCGCTCCCTTATCGATCGCTATCGCAGGGGATCACGTTGTGGTGAGCGACGTTGGCACGCACCGAGTAACTCGCTGGACCTTACGGGGCGAGTACGTCGACGATTCACATGTTGTGTTTGAGACTGGTTTGTCAAGAATCGTGGGCCTTGCCGATGGCTCATTCGTGGGTAGCTACAAGGCTTCAAGAGTGTCGGCTGAGGACGTGTCGTACATCTCTATTTCTCGCTTTGGCGCCGACTTGATCGAGTCAATAAAGTACGCGGAGCTACCGTTCAGGGTAGTAAGGGCGCTCGTAGGGAACCGCCGGCTGA
>JBHHYG010000195.1:0-6892 GCA_046757445.1 Acidobacteriota bacterium | reverse complement strand
CGGCCCTTGCGCCCGCGCAGCCATGAGCCGTTGAGAGATGCGGGCTAGGAGCCTGTCCATGCTGGCTTGCGCTTCTCCAGGAAGGCTTGCATGCCTTCCTTCTGATCCTTGGTGGCACAGCAGAGCCCGAACAGGTTCGACTCGATGGCCTGCCCCTCTTTGATGGTCGTCTGCAGGCCCTGGTTGACCGCCTCGATAGCATAACGTAACGCGATCGGTGGCTTGCTGGCCAGGGTCGCGGCCAGCTCTCTGGCACGGTCCATGAGCTCGTCGTGCGGAACGACGGCGTTGACCAACCCCATGGCCGCGGCCTCTTCGGCCGGCACGTGACGGCCGCTGCAGATCAGCTCGAGGGCCCGACCTTTGCCAACCAGGCGCGGCAGTCGCTGGGTGCCCCCATGGCCGGGAATGATGGCCAAGTTGATCTCCGGTAGGCCGAGCTTGGCGCGGTCGGAGGCCAGGCGGATGTGACAGGCAAGCGCAACCTCGCAACCACCGCCGAGGGCATAGCCGTTGACCGCCGCGATCACCGGCTTACCGAATCCTTCCAGATGGTCGAGTACTTCCTGGCCGCCGCGCGAGGAATCTCTCCCCTCGATGGGCCCGAACGTGGCTAGCTCGTTGATGTCGGCGCCGGCGATGAAGGCTTTGTCCCCGGCACCGGTGATCAGCAGCACGCGTACCTCGTCGTCGGATTCCAGCGCCTCAAGGGCGCGGGCGAACTCCGCCGTGGTTTCGGCGCTGAGGGCGTTGAGCACCTCGGGACGGTTGAAGGTGACGGTGGCTACGCCGCCCTCGATCTCCACCAGAATGTTCTTGTACTCGCTCATCGGGGCTCCTCAGTGGTCGTAGAAGCCTTTTCCCGTCTTCCGCCCGAGCCGGCCGGCGAGCACCATTCGCTTCAGCAGGGGCGGCGGCGCGAACTGCGGCTCTTTGAACTCCTCATACATGATGTTGGCGATGTAGTAAGTGGTGTCGATGCCGACCAGATCGAGCAAGGTGAAAGGTCCCATCGGGTAGCCACAACCCAGCTGCATCGCCTGATCGATATCCTCCATCGTCGCCAGTCCCTCGTCGAGCACCTGGACGGCTTCCATCAGGTAGGGTACCAGCAACCGGTTGACGATAAATCCGGTGCGGTCCCGGGCCACCACGGCCACCTTGCCCAGCGACTCCCCGAAACGCTTGCCCTGCTCGACGATTGCTTCGTCCACCACCATGGTGCGCACCACCTCGACCAACTTCATCAGCGGCACGGGGTTGAAGAAGTGTAAGCCGATGAAGCGGTGCGGTCGGCTCGTCGACACCGCCATCTCGGTGATGTTGAGGGATGAGGTATTGCTGGCGAAGATCGCTTCCTCGGAGCAGAGCTTGTCGAGCTCGGCATAGGTTTGCAGCTTCAGCTCTCGGTTCTCGGTGACTGCCTCGATGACCAGATCCGCGCCAGCCAAGTCTGCCAGCTCGGTGGTGCCGGTGAGATTGCCCAGCGCCTGCTGCATCGCTTCTTCGCTGACCTTGCCCCGCTCCACCCCCTTCTTCAGGAACTTCTCGATACGAGCCATGCCCTTCGACAACAGTTCCTCGTTCACCTCGCGCACCACCGTCGGATAGCCTGCCTGCGCACAGACCTGTGCAATGCCGCTACCCATGAGCCCGCAACCGACCACGCCGACACGCTCGATTCCCATTTCCTTCAGCTCCTCGGTTAGATCGTCTCGACGCAGATGGCGATGCCCTGGCCGCCGCCGATACAGGCGGTGGCCAGGCCACGACCGCCACCACGCCGTGCAAGTTCTTTCAGCAAGGTCAGCACCAAGCGTGTACCGGTGGCACCCAGTGGATGCCCGAGTGCGATGGCGCCGCCGTTGACATTGACCCTATCGCGATCGAGGCCGAGCTCTTGCTCGACGGCGAGGTACTGGCCGGCGAAGGCCTCGTTGACCTCCACCAGGTCGACTTTGTCCAGCTCCCAGCCGGCCCGCTGCAGAGCTTGTCGAGAGGCCGGCACCGGGCCGATGCCCATGGTTGTCGGATCGACCCCGGCGACTCCCCACGAGACAACGCGGCCGAGAGGCTGAAGTTGCCGCTCTCGTCCCCATTCGCCGTCGACAACAATCGTCGCAGCAGCGCCGTCGACAATGCCGCTGGCGTTGCCAGCGGTGACGGACGAGCCCTCGCCGAAGGCCGCCGGGAGCCCGGCCAGACCCTCGAGCGTCGTTTCAGGGCGCAGATGATCGTCCTCGCTCACTTCGCGGCTGCCTCCGCGAGCTTTCACTTCCACCGGCACGATCTCTTCCGCCAGCACACCGCTCTCCTGTGCTTTGCTCGCCAGCTGTTGGCTCCGCAGAGCGAAACGGTCTTGCTCCTCACGGCTGATGCCGTACTTCGTGGCCAGGTTGTCAGAGGTCTGCGACATGGTACAGCCACAGTAGGAGTCAAGAAGCGCCAGGGTCAGCGAGTCCTCCAACTTGCCGCCGCCGAGGCGGAAGCCTTTACGGGCACCATAGACGACGTGCGGGGCCTGCGTCATGTTTTCCATTCCACCGGCCACGACGACCTCGGCCTCCCCGCCGCCGAACAAGTAGGCGGCCTCGATGATCGACTGAATACCAGAGCCACAGAGCCGGTTGACGGTGAGAGCAGGAACCTCCTCACCGATGCCGGCTCGCAGGCCAACGTGGCGCGCTCCATAGACCGCATCGGGCGAAGTCTGCTGGGCGTTGCCGATGATCACGTGATCGACCTCTTCGGCCGCCACGCCCGCCCGCTCCAGTGCAGCCCTCGCGGCCACGGCGCCGAGCTCGATCGCCGAAACCTCGGAAAACTGACCAACGTACCGGCACATGGGCGTGCGCGCCCCTTCGAGAATCCAGATCTCGCGGCTCATGAAAACCCTCCGCTTACCCTCCACGGCACGCGGGCTCCTGGAAGGTACCCGCTCACCGGGGCACGCTCCTGTCGAGACGGCCTTTGACGTAGTCGACCATGCCTCCGGCCTTCATGATCTCCTGAATGGCCGGCGGGTACTTGGCCACCGGGTACTCGCACTCTTGGGTATGATTGACGATAAGTCCCTCGTTGGCGAGCACCTCGATTTCATCGCCGTCCTCGATCCCCGCTGCGGCTGCCGGCGACTCGAACAATGGCAGGCCGACGTTGATGGCGTTGCGAAAGAAAATGCGGGCGAAGGAAGCGGCGATGACGCCGCCGAGCTCGGCCCCCTTGATGGCCAGCGGTGCCTGCTCTCTTGAGGAACCACTGCCGAAGTTGGTACCGGCGACGACAAAGTCGCCGGGTTTGCGTTTCTCCAGGAAACGAGGGTCGAGATCTTCCATACAATGCGCAGCCAGCTCCCTTGTATCGAGGGTGACGCAGTGGCGGGCGGGGATGATCACGTCGGTGTCGATGTTGTCGCCAACCTTCAACGCCCTGCCACGCAGCTCGTCGCTCATGGCGCACATCCGTTGTGCCGGAGGATCTTCATGGCTGTGGTGATTTCGCACCGTGTTTCAGATGGTCTCGAGGATCAGCGATACGGCCTTCGAGCGCACTGGCCACAGCGGTAGAAGGCGAGGCCAGGTAGACTTCGGATTCACGGTGGCCCATACGGCCTCGAAAGTTACGATTGAAGGTGCACAAGGCCTTCTCTCCCGGCGCCAGCACACCCATGTGGCCGCCGATGCAGGGCCCGCAAGTCGGCGTCGAGACCACCGCACCCGCAGCCACGAAATCAGCCAGCAGTCCCTCCTCGGCCGCCTGCCGGTAGATCCTCTGGGTTGCCGGAAGAACCAACATGCGCACTCGCGGATGCACCAGCTTGCCCTTCAGGTAGCGGTGCACGGTGCGCAGGTCCTCGATGGAACCGTTGGTACAGGAGCCCACCATGACTTGATCCAGCTCCACTCTCTCGACCTCATCGATACTGAAGACGTTTTCGGGAAGGAACGGCACCGCCACCTGTGGTGCGACGGAAGAAACGTCATACTGCAGGTGGCGAGCATGGGAAGCATCCGGATCTGACCGCAGTGGCTCGAAGTGCCACTGCGCTCGCTCCTTTACGTACTCCAACGTCGTCTCGTCGGGATTGATGATGCCGTTCTTGGCACCCGCCTCCACCGCCATGTTGCAGAGGGTATGGCGACCGAAGATGCTCATCGCCTCCATCGTCGTGCCGTCGAACTCCAGCGCTCGGTAGAGCGCCCCGGAAGAGCCCAAATCCTTCATCAGCCTGAGGACGAGATCTTTAGGCTCCACCCCATCCTGCAAGCTGCCGTCGTAGGTAACCCGGATGGTCTCCGGCACCTTCAGCCAGATCTTACCCAGCGCCCAGACAGCTGCGAGATCAGTGCTGCCGATGCCGGTGGCGAAAGCGCCATAGGCACCGTAGGTAACGCTGTGAGAATCAGCGCCCACCACCAGGTCACCGGGTAGCGTCAGTCCTTCCTCTGGCAACAGGCTGTGACAGATGCCCGCGCGCCCGACCTCGAAGAAATGGGTAATGCCCTGCTCGCCGGCGGATATCCTTAGCGGGCTGGAAGTGGTCGTTGACCAGCACCACCCGCTCGGGATCCCAGACCCGCTCGGCCCCCATCCGCTTCAAGATCTGGATGGTCAATGGAGCCGTGCCATCGGTGGCCATGGCGACGTCCACCTTGCAGGTAACCAGGTCTCCCGGCTTGACCTCGTCGAGGCCGGAGTGGGCAGCCAGAATTTTTTCGCTGATCGTCATGCCCATCACCAGGCTCCCGTCCTGAGCTGTTTCCGTCTACGCATGGTACTCAGTCTGCCATATCAGGAGGTGACGGCGACGCTGACCGGCTCGGCCAGCTTGTCACCCACCTGTTCGGTGGTGCAGGTGCCGCCAAGATCTCGGGTGACCTCACCGTCGTGGATCGCCGCCTTGATCGCCGCCTCCACGGCCGTGGCGATCTCCGACTGGCCGAGGTAGTCGAACATCAGTTGCGTTGTGATCACCGCAGCCAGCGGATTGGCAACATTCTTGCCGGCATATTTCGGTGCCGAGCCATGCACCGGCTCGAACATGGCAGCGCCCGTCTCCGGATTGAGGTTCGCCGAGCCGGCCATCCCCAACCCCCCTTGTAGCTGCGCTCCGATGTCGGTAATGACGTCACCGAACATGTTGCAGGTAACGATGACCTCGAATTGTGCCGGGTCCTTGACCAGTTGCATCGCCAAGGCATCGACATAAAGGTGCCTGGCCTCGATCTCCGGGTACTCCTCAGCGACCTCAACGAAGACACGCTGCCAGAGATCATGGCCGAAGGTGAGCACGTTGCTCTTGTCGCTCATGTGGAGTCTGGCCAGTGAGTGTGCACGTGCGTACTCGAAGGCATAGCGGATGATGCGCTCCACGCCTTTGCGGGTGTTGACATCCTCCTGGATGGCAACCTCGTCCGCCGTACCTCGTTTGAAGATGCCTCCCATGCCCACGTAGAGACCCTCGGTGTTTTCACGGAAAACGACGAAGTCGACATCTTCGGGGCCACGGTCCCGTAGTGGGCAGAGGCGCGCGTCGAGTAGCTTCACCGGCCGGTGATTGACGTACAAATCGAGATCGAAGCGTAACCCCAGCAAGATCTCCTTGGCGTGGGCCATGTCGGGAATCCTGGGGTCTCCGAGGGCACCGAGAAAGATGGCGTCGTATTCGTTCCGCAGCCGCTCGGGAGCACCCTGCGGCAGGCCGACCCCGGTATTCAGGTAGGTGTCGGCTGAGTAGTCGAGCCAATCCAGATCGAGGGGGAAGCTGGAGGCCGCGGCCGCGGCCGCAGCGACCTTCATCGCCTGGCGGGTAACCTCAGGCCCGATGCCATCTCCTGGGATTACCGCAATGCGTGCCATCGCTGCATACTCATGGCCTGGAAGTCAACGGGAAACAGCGACGCACTAGCCCGATGAGAAATGCGGGCTAAAAGCCGCCGTTGTCGATTCTCACACACCTTCAAGGACCCCTCAAGTTGCCGTCTGGGTCAGGGAAAAGGCGTCAAATCGCCACTGCCTGGGGAAGCCTTCGGCCCAACCGGTTTCTTCGAATCCACCCTCTTGTACAGCTGCCATAGCAGCATCAAGGCCACCCCCGTCAAAATCGCGCCGACCGCATCCGCTATCCAGTCGGTAAGCGACATGTCGCGCGCGGGCACGAAGCCCTGGTGCCATTCGTCGATGGCCCCGTAGAGGGTCGCCACCATGACTCCGACGACTATCTGGCGCCTGTCCCGATAGGGTGCGTCGAAGCCGCGTGTGGCGCCGTAGACGCAGGTAGCGCTCAGAAACGCGTATTCGATCCCATGCAGCAACCAGTCTGGAGGCCCACCAGCGATCGCCGGTAGCGGCCGATGGGAGACGAAGGCGATCATGGCCATGGTCGCCACCGCGGGCAACCAGTAGAGCCAAAGTCTCGCCACAGCGATCAGTGGGCCAGCAGGTACATTCCCCAGGCCAGTGCCAGGGCGGTACCTACCAGTGCCAGGCTGATCCAAATGCCCAGTCGAAAAGCCTCTTGAGCCTCGCTGCGCAACATGGCGCCGAGAACCACACCGACCGCGCCCGCGAACATGCAAAGATAGAGGAAGTGGCTGTGCACCTATCGACGCCCGGCTGCCACATCGTAGGCATCGAGAACCACCAGGAGGTTCAACAGCCCGGCCACGAGCGTGAAGGTGTTGCCGTACTCGTAGGTTTCAGATCGCAGGTCTCCCCTGCCGTAGCCGACTGTCTGGGCAGCAACATAGGGGAGCCCCACCCCGGCAGCCCCCACTGCAGCCAAGTAGCTCAGTGGCAACCCTCGCTCCGGCCTGTAGACTTGGCCGTCCAGTGCGATACCAGCGAAGAACAACGACAGAATGATCACCGCGAAGATCAGGCCACGCCCGTG